>URSZ01000029.1 GCA_900550635.1 uncultured Prevotella sp.
AAGGTTTGCGGCGAAGCCTTGAGTGCGGCTGTGTCGTTTAGCGGGTTGTAAAGCTGCAATGCCCTGAGTGCGGCATCCTTTTCCGGCTTCATGTCGGGCGGCAGCGGGGGAGGAAGTATTTCGAAGTCGGGCGAGATTCCGAAAAACCGGCACAACGCGGTAAGCGCCTGCCTTGTGGCGTTGGCCTTGCCGTCGGCGGAATATCCGGCCACGTGTGGCGTGGCAATCAGTGCCCGCTTCAGCAGTTCGGGACTTATATCAGGTTCGTTCTCCCACGTGTCTACCACGGCGGCCGAGGTAGTTCCTTCGTCGAGCGAGCGCACCCAGGCTTCGTTGTCAACCACTTCGCCCCGGGCGGCGTTTATTATTACCGGCCGGCGTAGGAGCGACGCAAAAAAGTCGGCGTTGCCCATGTGGTACGTAGGGAAATCGCCCGTCCGTGTGAGCGGGGTGTGGAAAGTTATAACGTCGCATTCGCGGCATAGTGCGTCCAAGTCTGTAAAGCCTTCCTCGCCTGCGGCTTCGCGCGGCGGGTCGTTGAGCAGCATGCGGCAGCCCAGTAGCCGGCATGCCTTTTCTACCTCTGTGCCTACGTGGCCTACGCCTACTATTCCCACACAGCAGTCCTTGAGCCTGACATATCCTTTCGCAGCAAGCACAAGTAGCGACGAGTGTACGTACTGGCCCACCGAGGCGGCGTTGCAGCCCGGACAGTTAGTCCATTTTATGCCGGCATGTGCGAGATATTGCGTGTCGATATGGTCATAGCCTATGGTAGCCGTTACAACGAGGCGCACTTTGCTGCCGTGCAGCAGCGCTTCGTCGCAGCGTGTACGCGTGCGTACCATAAGCGCGTCGGCTTCGCGCACATCGCCTGCCGATATGTCTTTGCCCGGCAGGTAAACCGTTTCGAAACCGAGGCTTTCGGGCACACCGCGTAAAAAAGGAATCTTGTCGTCGGCAATAAGTCTCACCGTATCGTTCTTTGCATGCTGTGTGTACAAATTTATACCTTTTTGCGCAATTCGCTTTACCGTTAAACGAAAAAAAACTTACCTTTGCAATAATACACAACCCTTAAACTTAAAAATTTATGACTTTTACCGAGATGTGCCGCCCTATTTTCGATTCGGCAATATCGAAATATCACGAAACCGACGATGTCGACACGCCCATGGTAAACCCTTACGCACCCGGTAAGATAGAACACGACCTGTACACCAAGAACTGGATTGACACGGTGCAGTGGCATTTGGAGGACATAATACGCGACCCGAATATCGACCCCGTTGCGGCGCTTGCCCTGAAGCGCAGGATAGACAAGAGCAACCAGGACCGCACCGACCTCGTGGAAAGGATAGACAGTTACTTTTACACGTTATATAAGGACGTTGTTCCCGCAGCCGCAGCTACCATAAACACTGAAAGCCCCGCCTGGGCCATCGACCGTCTCTCGATACTCGCGCTTAAAATCTATCACATGCGTATCGAGGCCGGACGTGCCGAAGCAACGCAAGAACATCGCGAACGCTGCCGCGCCAAGCTCGACGTGCTGCTCGAACAGCAGAAAGATCTTTCGTCGGCTATCGACACACTGCTCTCCGACATCGAGGCCGGGCGCAAGTACATGAAGGTGTACAAGCAGATGAAAATGTACAACGACACGGATACGAACCCCGTGCTCTATGCAAAGAAATAACAACACATACCCAAACAGCAATGCCCTCCCGGGAGCCGTGCCGAGCAGGCCTGCTCCCGGTTTGCATTTACGGCATTCGTGCCGCAGCATATAAAACAACACACTCGACATGCCTATAGATTTATTCAACTACCGCCGGCGCACCACGACCAACGTTCACGTGGGGCGCACACCGCTGGGCAGCAATCATCCCGTAAGGTTGCAAAGCATGAACACTACTTCTACCGACGATGTGGAAGGAAGCATTGCACAGGCCGGGCGCATAATAAGTGCCGGGGCCGATTACGTGCGCCTTACCACCCAAGGTTTGCGCGAGGTGGAGAGCCTTGGCCGCATACGCGACGGGCTGCGCGCACAAGGCATAAGGACACCCCTTGTGGCCGACGTGCATTTCAACCCCAATGTGGCCGATGAGGCAGCCAAGACCGTCGAAGCCGTGCGCATTAATCCCGGGAATTATGTAGACCCCGCGCGCCAGTTCCGCCACATAGAATATACCGACGACGAATACCGCTCGGAGCTGGAACGGCTCGAAGAACGTTTCAACCGCCTGCTCGACATTTGTAAGGGCCACCGCACGGCGCTGCGCATAGGAGTGAACCACGGGTCGCTGTCCGACCGCATAATGAGCCGATATGGCGACACTCCGGCCGGCATAGTGGAAAGTTGCATGGAGTTCCTGCGCGTTTGCGTGCGCCGCGGCTTCAGCGACGTGGTGGTGTCAATCAAGGCCAGCAACCCTGTTGTTATGGTGCAGTCGGTCAGGCTGCTCGTTAAGGCCATGGACGCTGAAGGCATGCAGTTCCCCCTGCACCTCGGCGTTACCGAGGCCGGGGCGGGCGAGGACGGTCGCATAAAAAGCGCGCTCGGCATTGGCGCGCTGCTCAGCGACGGCTTGGGCGACACGGTGCGCGTCTCGCTGTCCGAAGCACCCGAGAACGAGATTCCCGTAGCGCGCAAATTGGTTGACTATATACTCCTGCGGCGCAACAGGAAGCGAATCGAGGCCCGGGAATACGAAGGATTCAACTACGTGTGCCCCGAACGCCGAGCCACGTGTCCCGTGCTCGACATCGGCGGCGGCAACCGTCCCGTGGTGATAGGCGAAAACTGCACGCCGGCCGACTACGACGATACCATACGCCCCGACTACGTGATAGTTCCCGACACCGGCCCTGCTTCAATGCCCGACACGCGAATGCGCTACATCGTCGAAGCCCGGAAATACGACGGGCGCGAAAATACCTACCCGTTGTTCACAACCGACGACCTCGACAAAATATCCGCCTGCCGTGCCGCGGCAAAGTTCCTCGAACTGGCACCCTTTGCCTTCGACAACGGGGTAGCCGGGTGCCTGCGTGCCAACTCCGATACGGTGCTGATGATAAAGACAACCTCGCGAAACTGCATTGGCGAGGCGCGCGCCATAATACACATCCTCATGAGCGAAGGCATACAGAATCCTGTCGTGTTTGCCAAGCCTTACGACCACAAGGCCGGGGAGCTTGAGGATTTCCAGATAGAAAGTGCGGCCGATACCGGCGCGCTGATTTTCGACGGCCTGCTCGACGGCCTTTGCATAACCTGCCCCGGCGGGCGTAACAGGAAACATTTGCCCGCGCGCGACGTGCTTGCCACGGAGTTTTCCATACTCCAGGCGGCCGGGCAGAGGATAACGAAGACCGAATACATAAGTTGCCCCGGTTGCGGGCGCACGCTCTACGACCTCGAAGGCACGCTGGCGCGTATAAAGGCCGCCACGCAGGGCATGGTAGGGGTGAAGATAGCCGTTATGGGCTGCATAGTGAACGGACCCGGCGAAATGGCCGACGCTGATTACGGATACGTGGGCGCGGCGAGGGGAAAGGTTAGCCTGTACCGCAGAAAGGAGTGCGTGGAACGCAACATCCCCGAGGACGAGGCCGTGGCGCACCTGCTCGCGCTCATAAAGTCCGACCGCGAAGGCACACAGGCATGACACCGTGCGGCAGCGGCGCACTTTAGTGCCGCAAAACGTCGTCCGCACCGCCGCGTGCGTAAAACACGCCCGGCGCAGACAAAAACGGACGCTTTTCGGAAACCCTTTTGTGACGGGGGGTTCGACCCCGCTCGGAGCAAAGGAAAAATATGTGCCTTGTATTTTAAAATATGTCTGACCTATTTCAAAATATGTCGGACATATTTTTTGCCCCTCCAGAAAGCGTGCAAAAAACGCCTTTTACGATTCAGACAAAAAACGACGCGGGTTTTCGTTTCCTCCGGGCGGCGACATGAAAAAGCCGAACCGCTACGCCTGTTCGGGGAACAGTCCTCCGCGTTTTTTCATTTTGCAACGGCGGGCTTTGCCTTTCATGACGTTTTTACTACTTTTGTAGGATACATAAAAAACTTTGCGATGAAAAAGCTACTTAAAAGAATCTTTTGCCTTTCGGCGCTTTCGCTGCTACTGCTGCCGGCATGCGCGCAAACTGTTTTCACCCACCCGTGGCAGGGCAAGCGCGTGGCTTACTTCGGCGATTCCTTAACCGACCCAGCCGCACCCGCCGGGAACGAGAAATACTGGAACGTGCTGCGCGAGCAGTTAGGGATAACTCCTTATGTCTACGCCGTGAATGGAAGGGAATGGAACGACATACCGCGACAGGCCGAACAGCTCGAAAAGGAGCATGGCCGCGACTTCGACGCCATAATGATTTTCATGGGGACTAACGACTACAACGCGGGTATTCCCGTGGGCACGTGGTACACCGAAAGCATTGAGGAGGTGGAAGCCGCCACGGGAGAGCAGCGCAGCATGAAGACGCGCAAGCGCCGCGTGCCCGTAATGGACGGCTCCACGCTGTGCGGCCGCATAAACATTGCGATGAACAAGATAAAGACAATGTTCCCTGACAAGCAGGTGGTTCTCCTTACTCCCATACACCGCGCCTACGCCATGTTCGGCGACACCAATGTGCAGCCCTCCGAAGAATACCAGAACTCGTGCGGCGAGTGGTTCTCCGATTATGTTGAAGCCGTCAGGCAGGCCGGTAGCGTGTGGTCGGTGCCCGTAATCGACCTCTACGCCGTGTCGGGCATTTACCCCTTGCTCGAGTCGAACTCGCAATACCTGAACAATGCGCAGACCGACCGCCTGCACCTCAACCCGAAAGGGCACTCGCGCCTTGGCGCTACGCTCGTTTACCAGCTCCTGACGCTTCCGTGCACGTTCTGACCCGCGCAATGCGCTTTGTGTAAAAACAATTAAGGAAACATAAAACCCGAATCAATGAACTTTAGAAAAACTCTGGCAGCGTTTTTGTCAGCGTCGATACTTGTGTGTCCCGCAACGCAGGCGCAGAGCGTTATACTTACCAGCGACCAGCCCCGACAAGATTGTAGACCTTTCATTAGGCAACGACCCCTTCCGCAAGAGCTTCCGCCAGATATGCGAATGGGGAAAAAGCATGGGCTCCACGCAGCTGATTGTGGCTTTCGACGAGTTTTTCCGCCAATACCGTATGCAGGTAGGCACGGAGCGCCGCCTCACGCCCGACATGGACGAGTACATAGGCGAAATGAAGAAAGTAAGCGACTTTGCAAAAGGCTACGGCCTCGGCCTGTGCCTGAGCCTGCTCAGCCCGCTTGAACTGGGACCCGCCTTTGTCAACAAAACGGGCGAGGGAGGGCGTTGGCTGGCATACAAAGTGGGACTGCGCAACGCGAACAACGGACACTTCGGCGTGGACATCTGGCAGCACCTTTACTGGACCAACAACAAGGGACGGGTAAAGGTAAGGCTCACCGGCGTCAAGGCATACGCCTTCAAACAGCAGTATATAGGCGGGTCGGGATACATAGCCGTGAACCCCGACAACATAGTAGAGCTCGAAAACGTGAAGTACACCGTTGGCGATACCGTAGACCTGAGCGTACACCTCGCAGGCGGAGTGCCCGCACAGGATATGGGATTCCCCGCTTGCAGGACACATGTGTATTACGACGGACCTGAGCAACCCGACGGCTATGACCACGTGCTCGTTGTGCTCGAATACGCCACGCCCGAAATGGATTATTTCAGTCCCAAGGCACCCGGGTTTCTCACCGGGCTGGTGGACAAGTACAAGGCCGCCGGAATAAACCTCACTGCCCTTTACTCCGACGAAATGCACATACAGCAGGACTGGGCTTACTTTTCCCACCACGAGGACGGGCAGTTTGCGCAACGCTACCTCACACGCAACATGCAGCAGGTGTACCGCGAGAAATACGGCATGCCTATCGACGACAAATACATGCTTTACTTTGCCTACGGCGCGCCTTACTACGAGGGCACCACGCGCTCTGTCGACAACGTGCAATACGTTTTCGGCACGTCGCCCGCCGACATACAGCGCACTTTCCTTTTCCGCGACCGCTACTACAAGCTGCTGAACAACCATGTGGTCGACCTGTTCAAAAATGCCAAGGAACATGCCGAAAAGGTATTCGGCCGCGAGTTGCCTACAGGCGCACATGCCTCGTGGGCGCAAAGTCCTACGATTGACGACGTGCGCACCGAGCGGATAAACCAGTATTCTTATCTGTACGACTACACTTCCAACTTCGTTGCGAGCAACACCGTGCACCAGGCCGCCGCCGCGTGTTACGATTACTTCAAATGGGGAGAATACCTCATACACACGGGCAACGACTTTGCCGAGGGAGGATGGGCCGACCGCGACTATTACGGCGCGGCAATGGCGGCGTCGATAGGCGTGATAAACAAAGACCCTTCGGCCTATGCCGCAGTGTGGGGCATTCCCGACAGGGCGCGCATTTGGAAGGAGGCGCTCAACGAGGCATACGGCTGCCGGCCTTCCAAGCCCATGCAAATGATGACCGGCGGCGTGCACCGCGACATTGAGGTGCTCATAGCTTATCCCATGAACCTCGTGGCGGCCGACCAGAGGTTCGGAAGCTGGATGACACAGTACGGATACGCCAACTACCTTACTTCCGAAAAGATTTGCGAGCTTGCAACCGTCACCGCCGACGGCCGGCTGAAAGTCAAGGATAAGGAATACAATACGTTAGTCGTTATGTTCGAGCCTCTGCCGTCGGAAAAGTTCCTCGCGCTCCTCGAACGTTTCGCCCGGGCGGGCGGACGTGTGGTGTGGTTCAGCATGCCGGCAATGATAAGCCAGGAAAACAACGACTGCTCCGGGCAATGGCAACAGCTTTTCGGCTTGGAATACGAATACAGCCCCTATCGCGGGTATATAGCTGCGGGAAAACAGGTGACGTTCGAAGGAAGCATGGCGGGCATACAGCCGCAGACTATACTTACCGACTTTACCGTCGACCGTATTTACCCAGTGAAGCCTGCAGGTGGTAGTTCTGAGGTGGTGGCCCGTTGCGGAAACGACATATTGGGCATAAAACACACCTTAGGCAAGGGAACGGCCTGGTACTTCGGCTTCCGTCCGCGCGACGACCAGAGCGCGTCGCTCGGCTACGAGACGCGCACGCTTTTCGAGATACTCAACCGGGCAGGCTCCTACCCGCCGTCGGGCAAGTTCAAGCTGAACGATAATCCCACGGTGGTTTCGCGCACCAAGCCTTACTTCGCGTCCACCTTCCCCAACGGTACGACGTGCGTGGTAAAGCATTACCGCCACCATGTGGAGTCGTGGACGGGAGGGTTCTCGCGCAACCAGAAGGCCGACAGCGTTGCCCTCGAAGCCAACCCCTTGCCATCCCACTCGCTCGAGCTCGTGGACGTCCAGGTTAACCGCCACCGCATAAACTACAGCGGGCGCATGAACATGGCATACCGTCTGGACAAGGACGGCCGCCTTACGGCATTCCTCGGAAAAGGCTGCAAGGACATCACAATCGACGGCACGCGCTACGACCTCGCTTCGACGGCGGCCGACGTGTTCTTCGCGCCCACTGCGGGCGACCCTATGGTGTACGAAGCGCAGATAACGGGCGCGGCCGAGGTTTCGCTGCCCCTGCCTTCAAAGGCGAAGAAGGCCCAAGTGCTGTGCGGCGGCAACGTCGTGCCTTCGAAAGTGTCGAAAGGCGTGCTAACGTTCACCGTCAGTCCCGAACTGTCGGGGCAGTGGCTTAGGATAAACCTGAAATGATTCAAAAACCGAGTGCGGGGCGTTTGGGGTTTATTACCCGCTGCCGGAGTGCTTGTTTTGTCTGCCGATTTTTACACCCGCCGCAGCGTGTTTTTTGTTCCGGTTTTCAGGGGGCGAAAAATATGTGCCTTGTATTTTAAAATATGTCTGAGATAATTCAAAATATGTCAGACATATTTTTTCTTTTCTCCCATGCGGGGTTTACGCGCTGAAAATCAGTTTTCAATTTTTTGCCGGAAAAAGCCCGTTTTCCGCCCCCGGTTTTGCAACGCCGGGAGGGCGATGCGGGGCGTCAGTTGCGTTTGTTGCCGGGCGCCTTGAGCACGTCGCGCAGAATCTCGAGCGAGCCGGGTTCCTGCTCTACGAAGGAGTTGATGTAGCGCATGCGTTTCTCGTCGAATATCTCGTCAACGGCTATGAGTATTCCCGTTTCCTCCACGTTGCCGAAGGTGTCGTTTATGGCTGTGCCGAACATGCGCATTGTGGGGCTCAGGCTCATGTAGGCGTTTACGAGTGGCGGGATGTTGAACCCGAGTTTGCGCACCTCGGTATGGAGTATCTTGTAGTCTTCCTTGAACGAGTCCTTGTCGAACAGTTTTTTGAGGAATTCCGGGTCGGTGTCGATTGTCACGGGTGTCATTGGCGTGACGAGCTTGTCCTTGTCGCCGAAATGCTTGTTGAGGAAGTAGAGTATCATGTCGCGTCCCAGTCGGTCGAACGACGGGTACATTGTCATCTTGCCGAAGAAGTATTTCGTGCCCGGCACGAGGAATGTGAGCGCTCCCAGGCCGTCCCACAGGTTGTCGAGCGTGAACAGTCCGCGGCTTCCGGGGCGTGAGCTTTGGTATTCCACAGTTACGAACGAGCGTCCCAGCTCTATGGTCGAGCGCATGTATTTGTCGATGAACTCCTGCGAGAAGTGGAACATGTGGCTTGTGGCCAGTATGGGTTGCCCTTTGTCGTCGAGCTTGAAGAGCGGTCCGGGCAGGTAACGGTATCCTCCGAGTATCTCCTCGCGCTGCGGGTCCCACACTATGAGCTGGCGGTATGGCACGTCCATCGTGTCGAACTCGTCGAGGTCGCATGCTTTTCCCGTTCCTCCGCCGGCTTCGCGGAATGCTATTTCCCTAAGGCGTCCTATTTCGCGCACTACGTTAGGGGCATTCTGGTATGTTACCACGTATATTTCGTTATCGCGTTTGTTGGTGCGTCTCAGTCGACGGTCGGGCGTGAGTTCTTTTTTCAGCAGCTCGCGCTCTACCGGGGCGATTATTTGTTCCATTATGTGTTATATAAAAATGTATTCGTATTGTTGCTGCCCTTGTGCGGGCGTTGTTCCTTCTGCGGCCCGGCGTGCGGTCAGAGCGAGTAGCAAATGTCCTGCACGTAGCTTGCCCACTGTGCCGGAGTGCGCGACTTGTCGAACGTTTGCCAGGGGATGGGTTTTCCTATCTTCAGCGTGAACGACTTGTGGCGGTTCCTGTACGTTTCGTCGGCCAGGAAAAGCATGGCGAAGTTTATGGGCGAGTGCAGCACTTCGCACGCCCGCGCTATGCGGTAGAACCTGTCGCTGTTGCGCCCGCTGAAGTGCATTGGCACTACGTCGCGGTGGGTTGCCACGCTTTTCACGATGAATGTCTTGGTCCACGGCAGGTCGCGTATCACTCCTTTGTGGCGGCGCGAGCACAGCCCTGCGGGGAACATCACGATATTGTCGTTTCCGGCAAAGCCTTCGTTTATCATTTGTGGCGAACGGCGGCTCTGTGCGCCTGTCTTGTTCACCGGTATGCAGAGCGGCTTCAGCCCGGGCAGGTTCGTGAGTATGTCGTTGAGTATGTATTTTACCTTTCCGCCGTAGCGTTTGCCTATTTCCCAGCCTATGGCTATGCCGTCGGGGCCTCCGAGCGGGTGGTTGCAGGCAAATGTGTAGCGCAGTCCGTCGCCGTCTGGCGGGAAGTTCTCCTCTCCTTCGACGGTTACCTGCATGTCGAAGTATTTTACTGTTTCTTTTAGCCAGGGAACGCCGGTAATGCCGGCTGTTTGCGAAAGGTATTCGTTGATTTCGTCCTCGTGCACGATTTTCTTGAGGTAATTCACCAGGAAACGCGGAACGAAGCGGGCTTTTGCGCCTGCTTTGGCACGGAGTATTTCGTCAACGCTTACATGTATGGGTTGTTTTTCTTCCTGCATAGGTGTTTGGGTAAAACAACGGGCAAAATTAGTTCTAATTTCGCATATTCAAATACTTTTGGTAACTTTTTAACAATGAAACGCTATAAATTTGTATAAAGTGGGCCATGTGTAAAAATACCGTTAAGAAATGATTATAATTCGATAGCGGGAGCGGCGCTTTTTGTCCGTATTTTTTCACCCTTTCGGGTAGGGGCAAAAAAATATGTCTGACATATTTTAAAATAGGTCAGACATATTTTGAAATATATCAGAGATAATTTTTTCTTGCTCCCGTGTGTTTTTTCCTCTTTGCCGGTGCGGGTTTCGGAGGTTGCCTTAACATGGCTTTAGGGGGGCGGTGTGTTCCATGAGCCAGTCGTGCGCGTAGGCGTCGTTGACGAGCGGGCCGAGACGGCGGCGCACCTCGGCGTGGTAGTCGTTGAGCCACTGCACCTCGTCGGGCGTGAGCAGGCCGAAATCTACGGCGCGCAGGTCGATGGGGCAGAGGGTGAGCGGCTCGAATTTGAGGAAGCGGCCGAACTCCGATTCGCCCGCCGGCACGATGAGCAGTGTGTTCTCTATGCGCACGCCGTATTTACCTTCGCAATATATTCCCGGCTCGTCGGTTACGGTCATTCCGGCGCGTAGCGGCTGCGGCATGTAATTCATCCTGATTTGGTGCGGGCCTTCGTGCACGTTGAGGTAAGAGCCTACGCCGTGGCCCGTGCCGTGCCCGTAGTTCATAAGGTTTTGCCACATGTGGTAGCGTGCGCAGCAGTCGATTTGCGTGCCCGAAGCCCCGTCGGGGAACACGCAGCGCGACAGCATGATGTGCCCTTTCAATGTCAGGGTGTATGCCCGCCGTTCCTCGTCGCTTACCGGGCCGAGGGCTATGGTGCGGGTGATGTCGGTGGTGCCGTCTTCGTACTGTGCGCCTGAGTCGATGAGTATCATCCCTTTTGGTTCTAATTTTACGTCGCTTTCCTCGTCGGCCTCGTAGTGTACTATGGCGGCGTGCGCGCCGTATGCGGCTATGGTTGCGAAACTGAGCCCGCGGTAGAGCGGCTGCGCCGCGCGCAGTGCTGTCAGCTCGCGGTCTACGCCCGTTTCGGTCAATGTGCCGGTGGCGACAAGCTCGTCCAGGCGGCTAAGGAACGTTACCATCGCCGCGCCGTCGCGTTCCATGGCGCGGCGGAAGCCCGATATTTCGGTGGTGTTCTTCACGGCTTTCAGTTTTTCGGGTATCGAGGGCGCAATGACGCAGCCGTTGCAGGCGGCAGTAGTTTGCAGTGTACTGTTGCACTTGTCGCTCAGCAGCACGGGCGCTGCCTTGTTGGCGGCAAGGGCCGCGGCTGCGGTTCCGTAGGGCTTCACGGCCACTCCCGCGTCGGCCAAGTGTTGCCGCACTGCGGGCGACAGCTTGGCGTCGTCTGCAAAGAGCGTGCTCCCGCCCGGGGCGAGCAGCAGGTAGGACACGAACACCGGGTTGCAGGGCACGTCGCTGCCGCGCAGGTTGAGCGTCCAGGCTATGTCGTCGAGTGCGCTCACGAATACCGACCTGCAGCCCTTTTTGGCTGCTTCGGCGAGTATGCGTTCTATCTTCGAGGCGGCCGTTTCGCCCGCGTATTCCAAGGGGTGCACCGTAACGGGGTTATCCGGCAAGGCGGGACGGTCGGGGTAGATTTCGGCAAAGGGGTCGTGCGTCAGGTCGAGCGTTATGCCTTTCGGCATGAGCACGGCGGCCAACTCGTCGCAGAATGCCTGCGTCACCACTGTGCCGTCCACACCTGCTGTGCCGCCGCTTTCGAGCGTTGCGGCGAGCCATTCGCCTATGCCGGGTGTGCCGTCTGTTCCCTGCTTCATCAGTTCGTAGGGTGTGCCTTCGAGGGCCGAGGCGGCGGCTATGAAGTAGCGCGAGTCGGTCCACAGGGCGGCTTTGTTGAGTGTGACAACGGCTGTTCCGGCCGAGCCGTCGAAGCCTGTTATCCATGCGCGCGTCTGCCAGTGTTGCGGCGTGTATTCGCTCATGTGCGGGTCGGTTGTCGGGATTATGAACGCTGACAGCCCGCGCTCCTGCATGTATGCGCGCAGTTTCGCCACGCGCGAGTTTATGTTTTCGTTGTGCATTACTGTGTGGTTTTGTTTGTTTTTTGCGAAGATATGTTTTTATTGTGTAATGCACTTTGCATTCGGGCGGGAAAAAACAAGCTTGCCGGTACGCGTTTGCCGCGCGGGAATCCGTTTTAGCACGAAAATGTAAGGCGTGTTTTGCAGAAAAATAAATTATTTTGTAGAATTTTGTCGAAAAACACTCCTGTTTCAAATTATTTTGCTTTATTTGCATTACAAAATCAGAGTTGCAGTGATGCAATGCATTTCCGGAAGTTGCAGCAAGCGCATTTCCGACGACAATATCGGCATGAAAAATGTTTGATACAGTAAAATAGAAGCAATGTTCACTAATCTTACCAATGAATCAGTACCAAAATGAAAACGACCTCCTAAGGGGCGGCTTCGGCTGCATTCACATGTTGCCGGTTTTCGGCTTGCGATGAAAAAGCCGCCCCAGGAGGAGTACCTTGATTGATTTGTCGTGCGTGGCACGCCCGGTGGTAAATGTCCGGCGTGCCTGTTTTTTTGCGTGTCGCTTTTTGTCTGAAATATTTCTCATTGAAAATCATAGCAGTTAGGGGTGGCAAAAAATATGTCCGACCTATTTCAAAATAGGTCGGACATATTTTAAAATTTCTCAGAGAAAATTTTTATTTGCTCCCGGGGCTTTTTTAAAGTAACCTTTGCGGGTGATACATTTGCGCAATGGTAAATCTCCGCCCGGGTTGCATTAGCGGGGATGTCAGAGGGCTATCTGGCTTGCCTCGATGTCGTATCCCAGGAAAACTGAGGCCGACTTGCGGAATAGCGCTGCCGACTCGGTGGTGAGGTAGCGGCATGTGCCTTGGCGCGTGCAGCGCGCTTCCATGTCGGGATGGCGTTCCATATATCGGGCCAGGCTGGGCGCCACGTATTCGCCTTGCGGTACGAGACGTATGCCCGGCGGGGTGTATTGCCGTATCTTGTCGAGCATGAGCGGGTAGTGCGTGCAGCCGAGTATTATGGTGTCGATTTCGGGGTCGCGCGCAAGTAGGGCGTCGATGTATTCTTTCACGAAGTAGTCTGCCGCGGGCGAGTTGTGCTCGTTGTTCTCGATTATCGGCACCCACAGGGGGCATGCCTGCCCGGTTACGGTTATGTCGGGGCAGAGTTTTTTCAGTTCCAGGTTGTAGGAGCGCGAGTTTACCGTCCCGGCCGTGGCAAGCAGTCCCACGTGGCGCGTTTTGGTAAGGCTGCCTATGGCTTCGCCCGTGGGGCGTATCACTCCCAGCACGCGGCGCGTGGCGTCGAGGTGCGGCAGGTCGTTCTGCTGTATGGTGCGCAGGGCTTTGGCCGAGGCTGTGTTGCACGCTATTATCACGAGCCGGCAACCGTAGGAAAAGAGTGCCTTGACGGCCTCGAGGGTGAACTGGTAAACTATCTCGAACGAGCGCGAGCCGTATGGCGCACGCGCGTTGTCGCCCAGGAACAGGTAGTCGTATTGTGGCAGAATCTCGCGTATGCGCCTCAGTATCGTAAGGCCGCCGTATCCGGAATCGAATACGCCTATTGGGCCGCAGGCTGAGGGTTCTGGTTTGGAATCCATTCTTTTATTGTTTGCAGTTTCTGCATTACGGCCCCGGTTACGTCTTCGCCCAGCGTGGGGTTGATGAACGGGAACGCGTGTGCGTCGGTGTTCATTATGAATTCATAGCCTTTTTCGGTTGCCACGAGCTTTATGGCGCTGTCGAGCCGGGCTATTATTGGGGCTTCAAGCTCCTTTTGCGCGTTGTCGAGCATTTGCGACACTTCGTTGCGGAATTTTATGCCCCGTTCCATGGCGTTCTGCAGTTCCTTTTGCCTTTTCAGCATTATTGTTTGCGGAAAGTCTTTCTGGCCTTGCAGGAAATCGAGGTACATGCGGCGGAACTCTTCTTCGTTGTGCAGGGTTTCGGAGTCGTATTTAGCCTTGATGTCAGCCAGGCTCTTTTGTGCTGCCGCATATTCGGGCAGCGATTCGAAGATGGCGCGGTAGTTTACATATCCGAACTTGTATTGCACCGGCGGAATCAGGATTATCGAATCCGTTCCCTGGGGCTGCATTTCGGGTAGCTGTTGTGCGGGTTGCTGCGCCGGCTGCTGTTGTGCCGGTTGCTGTACGGGCTGTTGTTCCGGCTGCTGCTGTGCCGGTTGTTCTGCGGGCTGCTGCGCCGGTTGTTGCACCGGCAATTGTGCGGGTTGCTGTGCCGGTTCTGTAATCTGGGCAATGGCCGCGGCCGGGAGCAGCAGGAACAAAGCCAGGAGTATATTTTTCATATCCTACGGTTTTAATGTTGCTTTAAATGCAAATGTAAGCGTTTATTTCGGTTTTTTCATCATTTTTCGCGGCAAACACATTCAAAATGTAAGCAGAAGGGTGGATTTGCGGCTTCGAAAACTTCGTTTTCATTTGTCTTTGCGCCCGCGTTGTTGTATCTTTGCGTATAATAATGTGATTATGGCACGTAACGTAGCAGCAGTACTTGCAGGAGGAAAAGGCAGCCGCACCGGTTTCGGCGTGCCCAAGCAATTTGTGGAGCTGTGCGGGCGCACGGTGCTCGAACGCTCCGTGGACGCTTTCGAGGAAAACGCCCTTATATCCGACATCGTTATTGTGTCGGCAGCCGATTATGTGACACATGTGGAGGAAATGGCGCGCCGCAACGCATGGACCAAGCTGCGTGCGGTTGTGGCAGGCGGAAAGGAACGTTGCGATTCCACGCGGGCGGCCATAAACGCCTGCCCGGTGGGGGTTGACAATATTCTTTTTCACGACGCGGCGCGCCCGCTCGTGTCGCAGCGCATAATAAACGACGTGTGCACCGCCCTTGAACGTTATGTGGCCGTCAGTGTGGCCGTGCCGTCTACCGACAGCCTCATAGAAGTGCATGATGGAAAGATGTGCCGCCCGATAGACCGCTCGTGCGTGTGGCGAGCACAGACACCGCAGGCGTTCCGACACAGCGTGATAGCCGGGGCTTACCGTAGGGCGTCCGGAGACCCGCACTTCTTTGCAACGGATGACTGCGCCGTGGTGATGACGTACATGCCCGGCGCGGAAATAACCGTCGTGCCCGGCGAGGAAACGAACATAAAACTTACATACGCCGACGACGCCGCGAGAATAGAGGACATCATACGCCGCCGCGCGGGTAAAGATATATGAATATGAGTAACTCAGGCAGGATAAAGGTATCGGTGGTGATGTGCACCTATAACGGCGGGCGTTACCTGCGGCAACAGATAGACAGTATCCTTGCACAAACATATCCGGTAGACGAACTGATTGTGCAGGACGATTGCTCTACGGACGATACCGTAGCCATAGTGCGCGAGTATGCTAAAATATATCCTTTCATACGTGTTTATGTAAATGAGAGGAATATGGGATATAACGCCAACTTCCTTAACGCTGTATTCAAGGCAAAAGGTGAGGCTGTCGCCATAGCCGACCAGGACGATATATGGCTTCCCGCAAAACTGGAGAAACAGGTAGCTTTGCTTGAACAGGGATATAATTTCGTATTTCATAATTCGGCTCTTTTCGAAAGAGACCCGCAGTCCCCTGTGTCAACAAGGCACAAGGAAAGGCCGCTGCTAACGGATTTCAGACTGCTTTTGAAACCTTTTATTCCCGGGCATGAATGCCTTTTCATGCGGCAAGCGCTGCCATGGTTGGAGAAAATCATGACGCACGAGCATAGTGTGGCTTATGCCTACGTTATAGCATTGGTTTGCAAAGCAACGGGAGGAATAGCATACGTCGACGAACCGCTTGTGTTGTGGAGAAGACATGAAAAAGCAGCAACTTTCGCCGGCAGAAGCGACACTGGCGCTTTTGCGGGAGTGCTGAAATCTTTGCTGTCGGTTTTCAACAGTCGTAAGCGGGATGTCCTCAAGCGTTATTTTGCGGCAGTGAGTGTTCTTCCTTTTGATAATAAGGATACAAGGCAACTTGTGAGTTTAATGCAGGGCGGAATTTGCGGCTTGTTCAGAGCCTGCGCATTGTGCTGGCGGCATACGGCCGATTTGCAGCATGGCACGGGCCTGCGAAGCCGGATTAAGGCGTTGCTTACCCCGCTACATCTTTTGCGAGAAGACAAATTTCTTATAAAATGACCTACATAATTAGAATGCAATGAACCAACCGCCCGTTACAAAGCACAACGAGGCCCAGCTGCGTGGGGCACAGTTGAAAATGTTGGACATTCTTCTTGCTGTTGACGCTATTTGCCGCCGCCACGGCATAACTTATTGGGTTGACAACGGTACGCTTTTGGGTGCAGTGCGGCATGGGGGCTTTATTCCCTGGGATGACGACATGGACATCGCAATGCCAATGGACGATTACAGGAAATTTGCTTCGCTGGCTCAGGAAGAACTCCCCGAACGACTCGTCTTTTTACCTGCAAATGCGGGAAAACATACCGTAAGCCGGTTGCCGAAGGTCGTAGATACCGAATCTTTTTATGTAGAAGCGGGTGATGACCTGTCGCTTCCCCGTCCGCGTGGTTTATATATCGACATAACTCCGTTCATAGGCTTTCCCACGCATTTTGCGGCGTTGTCGCGCAAACTTGCTCGCGGCATGAGCGTGGCGCACGACATATTGCATAAGCGGCATTATTATACTTTGCGGAGTTTTGCGGAGTTTTTTTATTTCTCTGGCAAGTATGTTCTGTTCCGTTTCCTGTGGAAACTGTTAGAGGCGGGTGGGAAAGGCAAACGTGTCGCACCTGCCACTAATATAAACGGTTACGGGCTTTCGCACAAGCGGGAAAACATATTCCCTTTGGGACATGTGGATTTCGAGGGGCATTCTTTGCCGGCTCCGGCCGATACTGACGGTTACCTTACCGAGGTGTACGGCGACTGGCGTACCATTCCTCCTGTGGGAAAGCGCAAAATCCACGCAGTATATATGAATACGAAATTAGACAAAAAGCAATGAAAACGCCAGCTCTTGTGGATGTTTCCGTCCTGCTCATTTTCTTCAATCGTCCTGATACGTTTGCGCAGGTTTTTGAACAGGTGCGCAAGGCACGCCCCGCGCGACTTTTCCTTTACCAGGACGGCGCGCGCAACGATGGCGACCTGGCGGGCATGGAGGCCTGTCGCAGGATTGCCGATGGCGTGGATTGGGATTGCGAGGTGTATAAACTCTATCAGGAAAAGAATCTCGGCTGCAATCCCTCGGGTTATATTGCTCACAAATGGGCGTTCTCGCTTACTGATAAGTGCATTGTGCTTGAGGATGACGTTGTGCCGTCTGTGTCGTTCTTCGCTTTTTGCAAGGAAATGCTCGACCGTTACGAGCACGACGAGCGCGTAGGCATGATAGCCGGTTTCAACCCCGAGGAGCAGAGCGAATGCGACGGTGACTACCTGTTCAATTCCAATTTCTCGATTTGGGGCTGGGCCTCGTGGCGCAGGGTGGTCGACAAATGGGACGAAAACTATGCTTTCCTCCGGAATCCTTATGCCCTTTCGTGTTTGAACGAGATTATACGCGAGCGCAAAATGCGCCGCGACTTCCTTTACCGCTGCCGCCGCCACATCGAAACGGGCAAACCCCACTTCGAGACAATCTTCCGCGCTGCTTTGCTGATGAACAGTTACCTTGCCATAACTCCCCGCGTCAATATGGTGAACAATGTGGGTGTCTCGGCCGACAGCACGCACTTTGCCGGCTCCGTGGCCATGCTTCCCAAAGGCTACCGCCGCATATTCACGATGGGCAGGCACGAGTTGGAGTTTCCTCTCCGCCATCCGCAGTTCGTCATCGAGGACACGCGCTATCGCCGCAGCGTTTACCGCATTTTCGCCTGGGGACACCCGTGGATTAAGATAGGGCGCTCGTTCGAGGAATTGATTATAAGCATACGCCACGGCCAGCTGAAACACATAGTCCGCTCCGTGCGCAACAGGGTGCTCAAATTGGCGGGGCGTAACAGGAACGTGTAACGCCGCGTCCCCTGCAAGCCGGGGAGTGGCCTTTTATTTTTGCAACAACAGGTAAAAAACATAACACTTATGAAAGATTTCATGTTTTACAGCCCTACGGAGTACGTCTTCGGCCGCGGGGCCGAGATGAAGACCGGAGAACTTGCCGCACGCCACAGCGGTTCGCGCGCTCTTGTGGTTTACGGTGGCGGTTCGGCTGTGCGCAGCGGAGTGCTGCAGCGCACGTGCGATTCGCTCAAGGCCGCAGGTCTCGAGCTTGACATGCTGGGCGGAATACATTCCAATCCCATGGACGACAAGGTGTACGAAGGTATCGACCGGGCGCGCGCTTTCAAGGCCGACATGATTATCGGCGTGGGCGGCGGTTCGGTTATCGACACAGCCAAGGCCATTGCCGCCGGTGCGGTTTACGACGGCGACTTCTGGGACTTCTTCAGCGGAAAGAAGATAATAGAACATGCGCTGCCCGTGGGCGTTGTGCTCACCATTCCCGCCGCCGGGAGCGAAGGCTCGGGCAACAGCGTGATAACCAAAAGGGAAGGACTTATAAAGCTCAGCCTGCGCACGCCCTATGCCCTGCGCCCCAAGTTCGCCATGATGAACCCGGAACTCACGTTCACGCTTCCCGCATATCAGACGGCCGCCGGGGCAACCGACATGATGGCGCACGTAATGGAACGTTACTTCAACAACACGCCTGCCACGCAGCTCACAGATAGCGTGTCGGAAGCCGTGCTCCGCACAATCGTCGAAGTCACGCCGCGCGTGCTTGAAAATCCCGAAGATTACGAAATGCGGGCCAACCTCATGTGGTGCGGCACGCTCGCACACAACGGAATATGCGGTACGGGAGTGGACGAGGACTGGACATCGCACTTCATCGAACACGAGATAAGCGCGCTCTACGGCGTGACGCACGGAGCGGGGCTTGCAGTAGTGTTCCCCGCATGGCAGACGTTCATGACAAGGCACAACCTGCGCAAGGTAGCGCAAATGGCGCACAACGTGTGGCGCGTAACGCCCACGGGCAACGACCTTGCCGACGCGCTCGAGGGAATAAGGCTTTTCAAGGACTTCCTGCACCGCATCGGTATGCCCGTAACGTTTGTCGAACTCGGTGTGCCCGCGCCCGACATCGACGCATTGGTCGAAAACCTGCACCTCCACAAGGGAAACCCCATAGGCAGCTACTTCCCGCTCACGCCTGCCGACACAAAGGCCATCTATACTCTTGCCCTCGGCGACGGAGAGTAATAGGCCGGACAGGCAACGCGCGTAAGAAACATCCGTGCCGGGCATATATTATATATGTCCGGCGTTTTTATATGCATTCGGCACGTAACGGGTTGTAACCCCGCCGCGTTATAACAGCTCCGGAATGCAGACAAAAACAGACGCTGTGTAATACTATTGGTTATCAGTGTATTAAATACAGTATCGGAGAAAAGAAAAAATATGTCCGACATATTTCGAAATATGTCGGACATATTTTAAAATACAAGGCACATATTTTTCGCCCTCTGAAAACCGTGTGAAAACTTGGCGGGGAAAAACGTGCGCAAACGCGGTTTTTTTGTTGCTCCCAAACCCGAAACGGTCTTTAGGCTTTGTCAAATTGCGTGCTTATGGCAGTCAGATAGCTTTCCGCACGGCTGAAGGCGTAGCGGGCTACGGCGAAACCGTGCGGGAAGGCAGATGACGGCAGAAGTGCGTAAGTTGGCAAAGTAACGGCACTTGACATTATTACTTAATTTCCTAATGACTGTTTCGGGTTGAATTATCGTGTCCGCCGGTGCACCACAACGTATGGCGAAAGCCTGTCAGCGTGCGTGTTTCGCCAAATACCGCGCAGCTATCTCGCCGCGCTCCTTTATTGCAAGGTGTGCTGCCATGGGCAGTTCCTTTGTGTAGCAGTCTACCGGCGTGCCTTTTGGATAAAGCATTTGGAGTACGAACAGGCTCGGGCCTACCGTTATGCTGCCTACAAAAGCGTCGCCGTGCAGCATGGCGTCCACCTGCGCAAGGAAGCGCACCATGCGGCGGTGTTTCGTTTCGGCGTCTGTTTGTGTGAATGCCGAGTTTACGTAACCACGTTCCTGGGGAGTGCACAGCGAATACCATGAGTACTCCGGGTAATCTCGCCTCACGCTTTCGAGCAGCCCGTAGTCGTCGGTGAGCAGCAGTATGTCTTTCAGCCCGGTAGCCTTGCGCAGTGCGGCCACGAATGTTGCGGGCGAGAGCAGGCTTACTTCGGTTATCTTGTCTCCGCCGCGTATCTGCATACTTGCGTAATGTTCCGGCAGGGAAATCGAGCGCATTAGTTCGTGTGCCTGCTCGCGTACACCGGCGTTGAGTCGCCAAAGCATAGAGGCAACTTTCCTGAACGCCTCGTCGTAGGTGCAGTCCAGTCCCATTTCGGGAATACGGCAATGTGCGGGCGGCGTTTGCGGTATGTCGTAGGTGGAAAGTGCAGGACGCCCGTATTCACGCCAGCTAATAAGGCGGTACATACTGCCGCGCAAGGCGGTTTTCAGTTTCCACAGCAGCAGTCCGCCCGTGCCTATGTTCGGGTTGCGACGGCGTAGCTCGCCGAGCGGCGGAAGGCGGTGCACATTCCAGCGGCTGTTGAAGTCTCCTTCCACTTCGGTGCAAAAAGGTTCGAAAAACTCGCTCCAGCCTCCCTTTCCGAAGTTGGCCCCGCGGCTGTACAGGCAAAACTGTATCTTGTTTTGCAAGCAGTAAACCACGGCATTTACCATATACTTGAATTCTGCAAAGAATCCCGCGTCTATGCCTGCACGGAATACTAACTTTTTTGTAAAACTGCCGTTTACCTTGCGGTAACGTGCGGCAAAGTCATCTATTTGTTGTTTGTCCATTTTATCTTAGGTTTTGGAACGAGCCGCAAAACGGCGCTGAGTGCCCATGCCAGCAGCACGCTCGCCGCTATGTAGCAGACGAATGTGGCGTACACGTCGGCGGCTGTGCGCGGGTTGAATAAGCAGCGCACTACGGGGTGCACCGTGAACAGCGCGGCCGATATGCCGCCCAACCACTCCAACGGCGCGCGCACAATTTGCGGCCTAACCTTCACGGCGGGAAGCACCATTATTGTCAGCGCTACGGGCGACACAATCCAGAGGAACACGTTGAAGCACCCGCCTATGAATACCGCCCAAGCGGCCGCGTACGCCGCCGCGTTGAGCCTTATGCCGTAGCGTGCAACCCACGTGCCCATCGCGAAAGGCAGCAAGCAGGCCATGAACGTGTATCGCAGGTAGTGCAGCACGTCCTGGCGCGGGCTGTCGAACACCGTTACGGCGAGTATTTGCAGGCCA
>URSZ01000030.1 GCA_900550635.1 uncultured Prevotella sp.
TGCCTCCCGTAGGAGTTTGGACCGTGTCTCAGTTCCAATGTGGGGGACCTTCCTCTCAGAACCCCTATCCATCGTCGGCTAGGTGGGCCGTTACCCCGCCTACTACCTAATGGAACGCATCCCCATCGTTTACCAATGAATCTTTAATGGTGTTATCATGCAATCTCACCATACTATCAGGTATTAATCTTTCTTTCGAAAGGCTATCCCTGAGTAAACGGAAGGTTGGATACGTGTTACTCACCCGTGCGCCGGTCGCCATCAAACTTAGCAAGCTAAGTTCATGCTGCCCCTCGACTTGCATGTGTTAAGCCTGTAGCTAGCGTTCATCCTGAGCCAGGATCAAACTCTTCATTGTAAAATATATTTCTTTTCTTTTTTCTCTGTTCCTGGCGTATCTATCAAGATATATTCTGTTCCATATATAAAGGAACGACGGTTGGAACAACACATATGCCCGTTACATAAAGCAACGGGACTGCATGTCTTTGTTCCCCTTGACTTATCGTTTATGTAATCCTATCATTGAACTCCCGCCCCCGGACTCCGCCTTGCGGCGGCGTTTCGTTCCCGAAAGCGAGTGCAAAAGTACAACCGACAAACCAAACAGCCAAACTTTTCCATGACTTTTTTCAAACTTTTTTATACCACTACCGCACAAAACACCCGCCCCACGCACCGCACACCCCTGGAAAACAAAAACATAAACACACGTAAAAAAATTACGGGAAAACACGAAAAAACACACCCCGGCCGGCGGACAACGAAAAACAACACGGAAGAAAACACAAAACGCCATCTTTGAAAAAAGGGATGTTCTTTTCAAACTTACGAGACTTTGCTTTTTGCACCACGGGCGACAAGACGGGGGAACAAAATATTAATATTATTTTACATTTACTTCGGTTTTGGCACGCTTGTTTTCGGGTACCGAAAAACGCCTCTCGCAGAAAATAAAAAATATGTGCCTTGTATTTTAAAATATGTCCGATGTATTTCGAAATATGTCAGACCTTTTTTTCGGGGTCAAAAACCGCGTGTTTACGGGACTTTCGGAACGGAGGATTTTGCGTGATAAAAATCGTTGAAACGTATTAAAAATATATAAACCGGAACTGCCTGCAACGTTAGGTTTTTGTACTTTTGCAGTATGGAGAAATTCGAAGTAACCATACTCGGCTGTGGAAGCGCGAAACCTTCGACGAGGCATTTTCCAAGCGCGCAAATCATTAATTTCCGCGACAAGTTGTTCCTGGTTGACTGCGGCGAAGGCACCCAAATGCAAATGTGCAGGAATCGCGTTCGCTTCACACGCATGAACAACATTTTCATCTCGCACCTTCACGGAGACCATTGCTTCGGCCTGATAGGCCTGCTCTCTTCTTTGGAATTGTTGGGAAGGACAGCAGAAATGCACATTTACGCCCCGGGACAGTTGGAAAAGATACTATTCAACGACATAGCTTTCTTCAACCGCGGGATGTCGTACAAAATAACGTTCCACCCTGTCGATACGGAAAAGAACAAATTGCTTTACGAAGACAATTCGCTACAGGTCTATTCGATACCGCTCGACCACCGTGTACCTTGCAGTGGTTTCCTTTTTGTCGAGAAGCCTGTGCTGCCGCACATACGCAGGGATATGATAGACTACTACAACATACCGTACTATGCCATTAAGGACATAAAAGAAGGGGCTGACTGGATTCTGCCCAGCGGCGAGGCCGTGCCCTCGGAAAAACTGACGACACCTTCATACCGTCCACGGAAATATGCCTACTGTTCCGACACGGCATATTCCGAAAGGTTGAAGGACATCATTTATGGTTCAAGCGTTCTATACCATGAAGCCACATTTGCCGATGATTTGGAAGCGCTGGCCAATGAGAGGGGGCATTCAACGGCGCGGCAGGCGGCTACCGTTGCACGCGAAAGCAACGTGGGGCAGCTTGTCATAGGACATTATTCTTCAAGGTATGAGGACGAATCACTGTTGCTTGAACAGGCACGTGAAGTATTCCCCAATACCATTGCAGCCACAGAGAACCTTACAATAAAAATAAGATAATTCACAAAGTACATATATAATGCATAGGAAGAATTTCATACCACAGGGTGTAATAAATGTTTCATACTGTATATTTGTTATTGCCTTAATAACACTGCCATCGGCCTGCACGACATCTCTGGTAACATCAAAATTGCTCGACGTTGCTTTGAAACCGAAGAACACTTCAAAAGACACGGCCGTAGCCTGGAAACAGGAAATAGAGCGTTATCCGGCTGTGGGAACATGGCGTGACAGTTTACTGAACGCACATGCAATTCACGATACTTTCATTACCGACGCCGAGGGTATAAGCCTGCACGCTCTTTATGTGCGCGCACCAAAAGCAAGTCCCAATACAGCCATTGTAGTACACGGGCACACTTCTTCGTCTGTAGGTGTTGCACATTTGGGACGCATGTACAACCGTGACCTGGGTATGAACATATTGCTTCCCGACCTAAGGCTGTCAGGTCTCAGCGGCGGCGAACATTACACTATGGGATGGTCGGAAAAAAACGAAGTAAAACTATGGATAAACGTGGCCACCAAGCTGTTCGGCGACACCACAAGGATTGTGGTTCACGGCGTTTCCATGGGAGCCGCAACTGTGATGATGATGTCGGGAGACACACTGAGCAGCAACGTAAAGTGCATGGTTGAAGACTGCGGATATTCTTCGGTTTGGGACGAGTTCAAGCATGTGCTTCAGAAGAACTATAAAATATCCGGAACTTCACTGCTAAAATCAGCCAGCGAGAAAGCAAAGAAACTGTACAATTACGATTTCAGCAAAGCCTCGTCTGTTGAACAGGTAAAGAAAAGCAGCATTCCCATGCTTTTTATACATGGAGACGCCGACACATACGTGCCAACTACCATGGTTTACGAACTTTACAAGGCCAAGCCGGAACCCAAAGAGCTATGGGTCGTGCCCGGAGCGGAACACGACAAATCATACGAAACAGCACCCGAAGAATACACTAAACGAGTAAAAGAATTTGTTGAAAAATATGGAATGTAACGCATACAAATCCTGCAATAAAAGGCTGGCAATTTTGTTTATGGCTTTGACTTTAGTCAGTCTAGCCAATGCAAAACGGGTCATAACCGGCGACGAACGCACGGAACTTTATTTCCATTTGCTCGAAGGCAAAAGGATAGCTCTTTATTCAAATCATACAGGGCTGGCTAACGGGAAACATATAGTTGACATACTTAAAGAAAACAAATTTGACGTAACGACTATTTTATCGCCCGAGCACGGGTTTCGCGGAACGGCCGACGCGGGAGAGCGCGTGGGCGACTCGGTAGACGAAAAGACGAATATTCCTATCATCTCCATGTACAAATTCGGAAGAGAAGGAATAGACTCTACAACTGCCGCACGCTTCGACATTCTGGTAGTAGACATACAAGACGTAGGGCTGCGCTTCTATACATATTATATAACAATGTGGAGACTTATGGACAGTTGTGCAAAATACGGCAAACTTGTAATCGTGCTCGACCGTCCGAACCCTAACGGATTTTATGTAGACGGTCCCATACTCGACATGAAATATCGTTCGGGCGTTGGCTGGCTGCCAATTCCCATTGTGCATGGCATGACCTTGGGCGAATTAGCGCTGATGATAAACGGCGAAGGCTGGCTATCGGACAAAAGAAAATGCGAACTAACTGTCATACCTTGCAAAAATTACAAGCATTCCACTCTTTATGAATTGCCGATACCTCCCTCTCCCAACCTTCCTAACATAAAATCCATTTATCTATATCCTTCAACGTGTTTCTTTGAAGGTACGGTTATGAGCCTCGGACGTGGGACATCGTTGCCTTTCCAGGTATACGGCCACCCCGACTACAAGGGTAGCAACTACAGCTTCACGCCCCAAAGCATATCCGGGGCAAAGAATCCTCCTCTGCTCGGAAAGAAATGCTACGGTGTTGACCTAAGCGGTACCGACGACAAGTACATACGCAAACAAGGAATTGACTTGAGCTACGTGATAGACGCCTACAAGAACCTCAACATAGGAAGCAAGTTCTTTACTTCGTTTTTCGATTTGCTTGCAGGTTGCAGCTACGTACGCGAAATGATTGAGCAAGGCTGCGATGCCGACGAAATAAAAGCACGCTGGCAAGACGATGTAACCAAGTTCAAAAAGCAGCGGGCTCCATACCTCATATATAAATAAGATAATACCTAAGAAAAAAAATATGTCTGACCTATTTTAAATTATGTCTGACATATTTCAAAATATCTCAGACATAATTTTCCGGAGGTCTAATGGCACAAATAAAATAACAAAGAAAAACATACCCACTTGAATCTCTATCCTCTTATAGAACCATCATCAGATATGTTTATCATACGTCTATACACTATACTACTGTAAATAACATAAGCAAATGAATACTTCAAAATGCCTGACAGGTCTAATTGTTGCCTTTACTTTATTTGCGCAGACAGTAAAGGCTCAAAACGAGTTTGATAAAAGTAGCCTTGAATTGGGAAAGCTCCTAACTCAAATAGGAAAACGCGACGCCTCGATAGGAAACATAAGAATTGACACTGCTACCGTTAATGACGATTCGGTATGTTTTTACGCTTCAAGCAACTGCGCATACATACCTTTCAGGGAAGACAACGTAAAAGAAATATACAAAAAACTGCAAAGCTTTATCCCCGAAGAACTGGCTAAGAAAAAATGCGGAATTTACACACAGGGACAACTTATAAACGAGCTGATACCTTTGGCTCTACGCAAAAAAAGAGAAAAGAACGCCGAAGTATTCACACGTCCTGAAACAAAGCCACTCGTTTCTAACATATCGACAGCAAACACTCCAACACGAGGACTTGCAGGCAAACACATATCAGTATGGCCAAGCCATGGACTTTATTATGAATCAAAACTCACACGCTGGGAATGGCAAAGAGCCCGTATTTTCCAAACCGTAGAAGATTTATACACCAGGAGCTACGTAATGCCATTCCTCGTACCAATGCTTGAAAACGCTGGCGCTAACGTTTTGATACCTCGTGAACGAGACACTCAAATAAACGAAATTGTAGTAGACAACGATTTCAACGTTTCAAAAGGCAGTATTTACACCGAGACCTCCGGCGATTCAAACTGGTTGCAGGGAACAGGCAAAGGTTTTGCCCAACTCCGCAATGCTTATACCGATTTTCAAAATCCGTTCAAAGAAGGCTCTTTCCGCCAGACCAACACCATAAAAAAAGGGAAGCCAAGCACAGCCGAATGGAAACCTAACATCAAAGAAAGCGGCAAATATGCTGTTTATGTTTCCTACCAGACACTTCCCAACAGCACGGACGAAGCGCTATATACAGTATATCATAAAGGTAATACGACCTCTTTCCGCGTGAACCAACAAATGGGCGGTGGAACCTGGGTTTATTTGGGCACATTCGAGTTCGACAAAGGACTATCCGACGAAAACAAAGTTACGCTTTCAAACCTTTCGTCAAGCAACAAAGCAGTCGTTACCGCAGACGCAGTTAAATTCGGCGGCGGTATAGGAAACATAGCCCGCCGCAATCCGTCATCAGACACAATTCACGCCAACTATCCCGCCGTAACAAGCGGCTATCCCCGCTTTGCCGAAGGTGCACGGTATTGGATGCAATGGGCGGGAATACCCGACACTATATACTCCCCCACCGGCGGAGAGAATGACTATAACGATGACTACAGAAACCGTGGCTTATGGGTAAACTATATGTCTGGAGGTTCATCTGTAAACCCGGACGAGCCGGGATTGAATATTCCTATCGACCTGTCGTTCGCTTTTCATTCCGACGCCGGGTCTACTAAAAATGACGGAATAATAGGCACACTCGGCATATACTCAAACAAGGGCTACGACGGAAAATTTTACAATGGAGCAAGCCGACTAATCTCTCACGATTTATGTGATTTAGTGCAAAGTTACATTGTTAATGATATAAGAAAACTCTACGCCCCCGAATGGAATCGCAGAGGCATGTGGAACCAGCCTTACTTTGAAGCATGGGCGCCCAAGGTGCCGGCAATGCTTTTGGAATTGCTTTCGCATTCAAACTTTGCCGACATGCGTTACGGTCTGGACCCTCGTTTCCGTTTTACAGTAAGCCGCGCAATCTACAAAGGTATACTGCGATTTATTTCGTCGCAATACAACGAACCATACGTGGTGCAGCCTCTGCCTGTCGACCATATGGCAATACGTTTTACAGGAAAAGAGCCAAACGAAATAGAACTGACATGGAAAGCCGTTGAAGACACGCTCGAACCTACAGCCAAAGCTGAAGAATATATTGTGTACACAAGAATCGGCGACGGTGATTTCGACAACGGCACATTAGTTAAGGAAGAATCATACAAAACTAAGATTCCCTCAAACGTTGTTTGCAGCTTTAAGGTAACGGCCGTAAACAAAGGCGGCGAAAGTTTTCCGTCTGAAATACTTTCCGTAGGAAGAAGCGTATCTACAGCAAGCTCCTATTTAAATATTGAAGAGCCCGTGCTCGTTGTAAATGGTTTTGACAGAATAAGTGCACCGGCCGATTTTGTTGCTCCCGCTCCTGCCGACACATCCCTGGCCGGCTTTCTGGACGACATAGACCACGGAGTGCCTTACATAAACGACTTCAGCTACGTAGGCAAGATGAAAGAATTCCGACGCGATGTGCCATGGACAGATGATGATTCGGGCGGCTTTGGAGATAGCTACGGCAACTACGAAAGAAAAGTAATAGCCGGCAACACTTTCGATTATCCTGCTGTTCATGGCAAGGCAATCCTGGCTGCAGGGCTGTCGTTTACCTCCTGTAGCAATGAAGCTGTTGAAGACTCCATTGTAAATATGCAAGACTACGGATTTGTAGACCTTGTTTTAGGTAAACAATGCCAAACAAAAATGGGACGAGGAGGATATTTCCCCTTACAATTCAAAACATTCTCACCTGCCATGCAAAATGCTATAACAAGATATTGTAACAATGGCGGCAACATATTTGTTTCAGGGGCATTTGTTGCCACGGATTTATGGTGCAGCCGCGTAGCAAAAAGTAACGAAAGCGACAAAAAATTTGCAACTGAAGTGCTGCGCTACAAGTGGCGCAACTCAAGAGCCGCCACTAACGGAACAGTCTGGTGCGTGGCTTCGCCGGCTGAGGAGTTTGATGGAGAATACAATTACTTCAACGAGTTGAACTCCGAGAGCTATGTGGTAGAATCACCCGACGCCATAGAACCCGCAACACCCGAAGGTTATACCATAATGCGATATCCCGAGAACAACCTTAGCGCGGGAGTTGCATGTGGCGGTAAATATAAAACGGTAATATTAGGATTCCCGTTCGAGTCATTGCGTTCTTCAAAACAGCGCAACAAACTTATGAACCAAATAATAAGATTCTTTTACATCAAATAAGATATGTTACATACGGGCGCGGAGCATTTATACTATGCCTTGCGCTCGTTTTCACAAGACGCGTACACTGCAAAACCGGTCTGGAACAGTCCACCTGCAATAACGGAATACAGACAAAATACGACGCCCAAAATCACTACTCATTTTCAGCACGTTACACCGAGGTCTGAGAAAAGAAAAAATACAAGGCACATATTTTAAAATATGTGCCTTGCATTTTGAAATATGTCCGACCTATTTTGGAGGAACTTTTATAGAACTTAAAAATTTGCAATCAAAAATTTTTTGTCCTGCAGCCTTTCTATAGTCTGCTTATTTTGGAAACCTTTTTAGAAAGTCATACGGAGCATGATTCGTATTCCCCATTTATCTATGTCGGGGTTGTCGAGATAATTCAACCGGCGCACGTATTCAACATGAAGTATTTTGAATATGTTATGTATTCCGGCAACAACTTCGAAATATGGTTTGTTTTTATCCATCACGCGGCTTTGGTATTTAAATGTCCCGTCTTTGCGGAACTCGCCGGGAAAATAGAACAAACGGCTGTCACCTGCATTTTTTGCCAGGAACGGATTGTTTTTATCTGTCAGCGTTCCCCATAACATATTGAAGCCTATATATTCGCGCCATTTTAATTTGCGGATTAATGGTATACGGTTCAGGATTTTACCGTTCATATCCCATCCACTCATTATAGACACAAAGCGGTCGTTCATGAACTCCATATTGTCGATAAGCGAGAAAGTTTCCCGTTCCTTGATATACGACAAATTGGCCGCCGGCATTATGAGCAAAGGGAAAGGCACTTTGTTCCACTGTATTCCGCCCTTTACGTAAGTATCTATTTTTCCCCACGACGAAAGATAAAGACGCTTGTAAACCTTTGCCTCCGTGTAGTTATAAGTATAGTCGTTTCCCAAAACGTTTTTCAATCCGATTGTATGGTTTAATTCAAAAATCGGCGAATCGTTGTTTGTTGCTATACGGCGTTGCTTGGTATTTATATACGTTGCTCCCGGCTGAAAACGCAGCCCTATCATAACATCCGCCATTTCGAACTTATTTATGTGCAAGTTCTTGTCGGGCGACGGAGTTCCTGTGCCGTCGAGCGGTTGATAGAAAAGCGCAGCAGTAGCTTCATTGCTTTCTTTCTTCACTTGGGCTGTAAGCCTAAGACCGTTTTCCCATTCCCTTTCATACAACACTCGTAATTTCTGCACATAATTCATGTGATTCACCTTAGTCCAACGGAAAGAAGTAAACACGTTATCTTTGTCAGTAGGCATGAATATGTCAGAGGGAGAAGCATCGTCATACTGATATGTTACGGTAAGGTTGTTTACCGGGAACTCTCGTGGCAGGTAAGCTTTCTTGTTGAAAGAATATGTGAGTTCCCCCATACCTTTCCACTTGTGGTCCTTAAATCCGTAGGCAACATATCCCTTTGCAAACAAATGCGGATTCAGATTTGCTGTAGTCTGCGCACTCATACGCAACCTGAAACCGTCCACGAAGTTCTGAGAAAAAATGGTATTTATAGGACCTATGTCAACTTTACTGGGTTTTTCCCGGTCGGTAGATGTTTCAACAAAGTTCTCTATAAACGCTTTTGCTACGAACAGCACAAATTTGAATCCCTTGGTCGACTCCATCTTTTTAAGAAAATCGTCCATTGTGCTTTCTTTCTCGGTCAATGGTTCGGGACGCACGGAATTCCAATATTTATTGTCTTTCATCATAGCGTCGGCCAGCAAACGCTCTTTGCCCAAAAATTTGAATTCCTTTTCGGGTATTTCTTCCAGAGAATAATTGCTGTAATACGTATCTCTCTTGATATGGAATTTTGTAAAGGAACCTATAACACTTATCTGCACAATCATGTTATCGTTTACGATTACTTGTTCGCCCGTAGGAAGAGTTTCAAATTCCTGGGAAACATACATGTCGCTTACAAAGTTGACCGCATTGTTATGAGGCAAGTTCAAAGTAGCCTTATGTACACGATAAGTAGAATCGGCCATTATGTAAAGACTTCCGTTAAAGCCGAAGTCCTGTGAATTATTCGGAGTGAAAGTAACCTCTATACAGCGTATCCCGTCAACGTCGAGCGTATCGGCAATGAAATAACGGTAAAACGAAATTCCGCTCGAGGACGACAGCGGACTCACGAATTCACTTTGCAAAACATGAATGTTGTTATCGTATATGTCAACATCAGTAAAGACATCCTCTATCATTGTTGTTGCAATATCCCCGGTATTGAAAAATTCGTTCAATCCGGTTGAATTGCGTCCTTCCACTATAGTTTTGTCTATATTACCGTCTTTCTTGAAAATACGCTTGGAAAATGTCTCATCCACCGATATCGGAAGAATGAGTTTCCCCGTCTCGGGGCACGTTTCAACACGCTCCTTCAGGAATGGGAGTTTTTTAAAATGCTCGTCGTCGAAAACCTTTTCAGTAAATTCGTTAAGCGCAAATGTTCTTTTTTCGTACTTCTGATAACTGAAATAGTCGTGCCGCCGCAAATCGCTATGTTTTTTCGCTGCAATTACCTTTCGCATGAGTTCTACGGCTGGATTATTCTTGCGGTCGTACTTTTTGCGCTTTCCTTTAATACTTACTCCTTTTATTGTCTGGGAATTTACTTCTAAGCGAACTTTCAGGTTTTCAATCGGACCACTTATCGGTATCTCCATTTTCTTAAACCCTACAGACGATATTGTAAGAATGTTCCATCCTTTGCGGTAAGGAACAGAAAAATTCCCGTTTTCATCCGTTGCCGCACCAACGCCCTTGCCTTCATAATACACATTTACGAAAGGCAGCGGAGAACCTGATTTTGCGTCTACAACAATTCCGCTTACTGTTTGGGCCACAGCATAATTACCTTGCATAGCCAAGACTGCAAGTGTAAGAACTAAAAAGGCATAAGTGAACTTTCGTAGCACGTTTTTATTCTTTTGTTATTAAACAATAAGCCTCGCCGCTACAATATATTGCAGACGGTGAGGCTTTTGCTGTTTGTTATTATATTAAATTATAATGCAAAGAAAGATTAGTCGATTTCTTCGTCTGCTTCATATCCACCCATTTCGCGTATGGCATTTTTAAGCATTGTATATTGCTGGAAGAGATGATTTACCGGAACTTCATCCTTTGTATAATCGTGCATGGGGCTCTTAAGGAAGAAACTGAGGAAACGTTGTATTCCATAACGCCCTGCACGTGCGGCCAAATCACTCAGAAGTACCAAGTCGAGCAAAAGAGGTGCAGCAAGAATAGAATCCCGGCACAAGAAGTTAATCTTTATCTGCATAGGATAACCCATCCAACCGAATATATCTATATTATCCCAGCCTTCTTTGTTGTCGTTGCGCGGAGGGTAATAATTGATTCTTACTTTGTGATAATAGTCCTTATACAAATCAGGCTGTTTGTCGCCATCCAAAATTGATTCAAGCGTTGACAGTTTGCTAACTTCTTTGGTGCGGAAATTAGCCGGTTCGTCAAGTACCAATCCGTCGCGATTACCTAAAATATTTGTTGAGAACCAACCTGACAGACCTAAGCAGCGTGTGCCGAAAATAGGCGCGACTCCTGATTTCATAAGCGTTTGACCGGTTTTGAAATCTTTTCCGGCAATTGGCAATTTTGTTTCTTCTGCCAATTCCCACATAGCAGGAATATCTACCGTTGTATTTGGTGCGCCCATTATGAAAGGTGCGCCTTCTTTAAGTGCTGCATACGCATAGCACATCGACGGAGCTATATGTTCACAATCATTATTCTTGATTGCTTCTTCCAATCCGGCGAGCGTGTTATGTACCGGTTCGTAAACAGGAACATATATTTCGGTTGAAGCTGCCCATATTACTACAATACGGGAGCATTGGTTCTTTTCTTTAAATGTGCGTATATCGTTGCGTAATTCGTCAACCATTTGCTGACGTGTAGCGCCTTTCTTTATGTTTTCGCCTTCGATACGTTTTGCATAGTCGTGGTCGAAAGCTGCTTTCATGGGGACGATTTTTTCAAGCTCATCCTTGACTGGGTTTATGTCTTTTTCTTTAAGGACTTCAGCGTTTATAGCTGCGTCATAAGCATTCTGAGGATATGCATCCCATGCACCGAATACTATGTCATTCAGGTTTGCAAGTGGAACTATTTCTCCGTAATGCTTATATTGTTTGTCTTTACCGCGGCCTACTCGTATTTTATCATATTGGGTCATTGAGCCTATAGGCTTGCTTAAGCCTTTACGTACCATTAGCGTGCCGGTAATAAATGTGGTGGTTACAGCACCTAATCCGACACACAAAACTCCTAATTTACCGTCAGCGGGTTTTACTTCTGTAGATTTCATTTCTGTTTTGTGGTGTAATACCGTTTTTTACAGTTATTATATATGTTTTGTTTTCTATTCTATTTCTTCTTGAAAGTTAAACCTATTTGCATTCCGTCGTAGTTCTTTGCTATTTCGGATATGGTTTTTATAGTGGAATTTTCAGTTTTCAAAGAACTCAAGCCTTGAACCAACGTAAGAAGTTTGTCGACGTTGCATGTTAAATCAAGCGCATTGCCTGATTTTGCATTTATGCTTATGTCTTTTTTCAAAACCGATGGTGTCAGAATGAGTTTGCCGTCTTTGAAAGAATATTTTCCTTTCGTTACTTTTGCAGAATCGCCGGTAAAAGAACACGTATAATTGCCGTCTTCAGCAAAAGCTAAAGTAAGGTTCTGCGGCGTGAGTCCATATTTGTTGAGAATAGAGTTTATCTGATCTTCTATTTTCGAAGAAACCAATTTGCTTCCTGCTTGTGCAAGAAGGTTGTCTGAAATAAAATTCACCTTGGTGCTCTCATAAACCCATGTTCCGGTTACATTATTTGATTCGGCACCGGTTATTGTCGAAATTGCCGATTTCGCTTTGCCCAATATATCCGACAAACTTTGCGCCTGCATGTTACCAGATACAAATGAGCACAACACAACAACTGCGATAATAGTTTTCAGTTTCATTTTAATCTACAAACTATTAATTATTATTTGGTTATTTCTTCTTTCAAATATTTTTCCGCGTCCAATGCTGCCTTGCAACCCGAAGCGGCTGCAGTTACGGCTTGACGATAACGTGAGTCGGCCACATCACCCGCGGCAAAAACTCCTTTAACGTTTGTAAGGCTTGTACCGCAGTCTGTTACAATATACCCTTGCTCATCTGTTTTTACCCATTCGGCAAAAGGTTCACTATTCGGTTTGTGTCCTATGGCAAGGAAGAAGCCTTCTATTGCAATGTCAAAATATTTCTCGTTGGCCTCTCCCTTGAAACTTACGAGATGTGCTCCTTCCACGCCGTTTTCGCCGAAAAGACCCACAGTATTCGTATTATAAAGTATTTCTATTTTATCGTTTTCGGCCACCCTTTTCTGCATGTGCTGCGAGGCTCTCAAGTAAGGTTTCCTTACAATAAGATATACTTTGCTTGCCAGGTTGCTCAGGTACAAAGCCTCTTCGCAGGCTGTATCGCCTCCGCCTACAACGGCTACATTCTTGTTGCGGTAAAAGAACCCGTCGCACGTTGCACAAGCACTTACACCGCTGCCCCGGTATTTTTTTTCATCTTCCAGGCCGAGGTATTTTGCTGTGGCTCCGGTTGCTATAATAATTGTATGCGCACAAAGCTCGCTTCCGTCAGAGAGAGTCACTTTCAACGGGTGCACACTGAAGTCGGAACCAGTTACTATGTTACTTATAATTTTTGTTCCGAAACGTTCGGCCTGCTTACGCATATTTTCCATAAGTTCTGTGCCGAATATTCCGTCGGGGTATCCGGGGAAATTCTCCACTTCGGTTGTTGTTGTGAGTTGCCCGCCGCGTTCAAGGCCTTCTACCATAACCGGGGACATCCCGGCACGCGCAGCGTATATCGCCGCTGTGTATCCGGCCGGCCCGGAACCTATAATCAAACAATTAAGAACGTTTTCCATTATATATTGCTTTCACTGTTTTACGCCTCTGCCGTTTACCGCAAATCCACTATTTCAACACCGGGATAATCGGCGCTGTCGAAGCGGAACATATCGTCTTTGAAGCGTTGGCGCTTCTCGAAATCATATATTGATATTCGAGTCCATTTGTTCGGTGACGTTTTAGTCCTGATACATATCGGAAGCATAGTACTCTTGCTGATTGTAAGCAAGATGGTTTGCATATAGTTTTTGCTTTTCGTAGATACCAGGTTAACGCAATAGCAACTTTCATTTCTCACCGTTTCGGAAGTCATGGTTGCCGAATATCCGTTTTTGTATATCGACAGGAACGAATACGGGTTCATTTGCGAGCGCTCTTGCGGTGACGGTTCTGTAATGTTCACTTCCTTGTTGTCGGACACTAACGACCACTGTGTTTTGCCGTCATACCAGATTTTGACACCGCCGTTGTCGATGAACAGTTTTTTGCCGCTGATACTTATCGTTCCTCGTGACGAACCTATTTCGTCGCGGCCTTCAAACTGTGTTGCTACGAATTGAGCCTTTACGTCACCTGCCGACTTGAATGTTTTGGCACAGTTGTCAAGTACTTTCGTAATGCTCTTGCTTATCTGCGCTTGTGTGGACGATAAGGTTGCCGCCGTTACGATAAAGATTACCAATAATCTTTTTGCTCCCATATTAATAAACAACGCCTGTGTTGCTTAAATATTGCACTTACAAAGTGCAAAGGTAATTAATGTTATTTGAATATGTAAAATTAAAATGCGAAAATTCGCCAACGAGTCCTGTTTGCAGCCGTCAAACTTGAACGTACAAAACCATATTAAGTCAGTAATGCAACACATATTATGTAGGAGAGCATTTAACCGGCAACACTTTATACAGACATACTGCGACACGAAAACATGATAAGTAAAACCGTCTTCATGGCGCCGAAAAGTGAAAACTAATTTTCAGCGTGTTATACCCCTATGGGAGAAAAGAAAAAATACAAGGCACATATTTCAAAATATGTCCGACCTTTTTTAAAATATCTCAGACCTTTTTTTCGCCCTCTGAAAACCCGTTCTGAAAACGCCCGAAAAATGCAGACAAAAACTGCAATGCGTTTTAGCACTTCACAACATTAGGATTTAAACAAAAATTTGGTATTATATGATTCTTTTTATATCTTTGCTATGCCTTTCCGCAGAAGCCGCGCAAACGGCGGGCGGGCTGGCAGCATATATGTTAGAAGCGTTTACTTGACGCTTTGCTATTGACACTCTGGAATCTCGCAAATATTCGGAACAGTCAACGGCAAGGCAACGGTAGATGTTCATGGGTGTTTTATACAAATAAAAAAGTGCGTATAAAAAAGATTATTGCTTTCTCCGCACATTAATATTATGTATATACACAGCGTGGGCTTCTGCGTTGCTCGTTCATCTGTTCCGGGCAATGCGAGAACCTCAGAGTGTGGAGCGAGCAAAAGCAAAGTTCCCACGCTTGAACCGAATAACATTCTATATTTTTCTGATTATCAGATTATACATTCAATACTCTTTGTGATTTGATACCGTAAAGTTCCCGGAATTTACAATGCTAATACCGGGATTTGAATGCTATTATAAGTAAATGCGCCGTTTTAAATTGCGCTTCTATATTCATTCGGCGTACACCCAGCCACTTTCTTGAACATCCGGCTCAAATGATGCGGATACTGGAAGCCGACTTCGTAAGCAATTTCGCTCACGGTCTTGTTCGTGCTTGCCAGCAAATCCTTGACGCGGTTGATAACGGTAAGGTGGATGTATTCGATGGCGGACTTGCCGGTTTCCTTCTTCACAAGGTCGCCGAAATAGTTGGCGGAGAAGTGGAGCTGGTCGGCACACCACGCCACGGAGGGCAGACCGATTTGCTCGGGCTTGTCTGAATCGAAGTAGCCGGTCATCAGTTCTTCGAAGCGAGTGAGGACATCGCGGTTGATAGCCTCACGGGTGGCAAACTGGCGGTCGTAGAAACGGAGGCAATGGTTGAGCAGGACTTCGATGTTGGAGGTGATGATGCTGCGGCTATGCTTGTCGATGCGGTGGTGCAGTTCTTCCTGTATTTCGGCGAAGCAGTTAAAAATGGTCTGGCGTTCACGCTCGGACATATGCAGGGCTTCGTTCACTTCGTAGGAGAAGAATGTGTATTCCTTCATCTTGCGGGCAAGGCTTGTGCCTCGCAGCAGGTCGGGATGGAACAGCAGACAATAGCCTTCGGGATTGGGCGTTTCGCCGCCGTCGTCGATACCTGCCACTTGTCCGGGAGCCACGAATACCAACGTACCTTCCTGATAGTCGTATCGGCTTCGTCCGTAAGTCAGTTTGCCGTGTATCTTTTCTTTCAGGTAGATGCCATAGAAGCCGTAAAGTTTCTTTTTATGCTTCAGAACCTTGACATCCTTGAAGTCGATGAATGTGACCAACGGATTGAGCGTTTCAATCCCTAAAAACTCATTGTAATCGTGGATGCTGCTGATATTTATGATGTCGCCCATATCTTGTTTCCTCCATTTATTAAAGTATGATGCCACAAAATTAATCTTTTCTTTACTCATTCAGCAAGGAGGAAAGGCATTTCTGTAAAATGGGTGCAAGATTCTGTGATTTGTGTTATCCTATTGATTGGGTGCAACTTGCAATGGATGTCTTTCGTTAAAACTGGTGCTTCAATCCGTAATCTGTGTATGGACGCGAGGCTGCTTCCACGCTACATTTGCACCATAACAATTTAGAGGACAAAATGAAAATGATTATCAATATCTGTCTGCTTATGGCGATTTTATCTTTCAACAGTTGCGATGAGAATACGGCTTCACCATACATACCCTCACAGGAAGGGAATGATTCTATTCCTGCAACAACGGGACATCTGACCACCCGCAGCACCATTGCCGATGTCTTGGCTCATCCGGCTTTCGAGGGATTCAGCCAATACATCTTGCCTTTGGAATGGGGATATGACGAAGATATGCCGCTCTCCGAAGTGGAGCGTTTGCTTCCCTACCATAATTATATTGACGCGGAGCGGTGCGTGGGTTATATCAATCAGATGATAGATTCGGTGGCAACCGGACGCAGGATTTATTACGACTTGGGACGTGAGGATGCCGGGCTGTTCTTTTTCCGTGGCAGGCCGGGCGCACCGTTTGCGGTCATCTGTCCCGGAGGCGGATTCTCGTATGTCGGCTCTATCCACGAGGGATTTCCGCACGCTTTGGCTTTGAGCCGGATGGGGTACAATGCGTTTGTCATCCAATACCAAACGGGCAGCGCACAGACGGCTTGCGAGGACTTGGCGGCGGGCATCGAATACATCTTTCGCCACGCTGCGGAATTGCAGGTCAATACGGCAGGCTATTCCGTATGGGGCAGTTCGGCCGGGGCGCGGATGGCGGCTTATATCGGTTCTTACGGTACGGCGGCCTTCGGTGCGGCAGAGCTTCCCCGTCCGCGCACGGTGGTGATGGCCTACACGGGGCATAGCGAATACACCCGGCAAGACCCTCCGACCTATGCCGTGGTCGGCTCGAACGATGGCATTGCCAATCCGAACACGATGCGCCGCCGCACGGAAGCCCTGCAAGCCATCGGCATCCCGGCAGAGTTTCATCTCTATCCAAACTTGCGACACGGCTTCGGGCTGGGAATCGGGACGAGTGCCGAGGGGTGGATAGACGGGGCTGTCCGGTTCTGGGAAGAAAACCGATGAAAGATGCCCCCGGAGGTGAGCCTATCTCAGTTCCGGACTTAGGTAGGCTTAGTTCCGGACTAAGGTCTATTAACATTTGGAGCCAATATCTCCGACAACGCCAATCCGTCAGGATAAGCTCCGTCCGAGGCTCGGACAGCACCAATCCTGCAGGATAAGCATCATCCGAGGGGTCGGACAGCGGTTCTCGAAGAAAATAAGCCCTATCCGAGCCTCCGACAGCCCTTATTCTGTAGTTTTCGCTCTGTGGAAGCCCTCGGACGGTGCTAAAAATCTTCCGGAAGCCTTGTCCGAGCTATTTTCGGGGCTTCGGTGAAATGGGTGCTTCTATCCGTAATCTGTGTATGGACGGAGAAGCTCTGCCGACGTAACTTTGCATCAGGAAATTAACTAATACATCAAAGAATATGGAATACGTAGAATTAAGCAACGGCGTGAAGATGCCGCAGTTGGGTTATGGAGTTTATCAAGTGTCGCCGTCGGAATGCGAACGATGTGTGTCAGATGCCATCAGCGTGGGATACCGGATGATAGACACGGCGCAGGCGTATGGCAATGAGGAAGGCGTGGGCAATGCTGTCAGGAAAAGTGGTGTGCCTCGCGACGAACTGTTTGTCGTAACCAAGGTATGGATATCCAATGCCGGAGAGGGAAAGGCGGCAAAGTCTATCAACGAGTCGCTGCGCAAGTTACAGACCGATTACATCGACTTGTTGCTCATCCATCAGCCTTTCAACGACTACTATGGCACGTGGCGGGCGATGGAGGAAGCGTACAAGGCAGGCAAACTCCGTGCCATCGGCGTGTCGAACTTCTATCCCGACCGCTTCATCGACTTAGCAGAGTTCAGCGAAATACTGCCTATGGTCAATCAGGTGGAAACGCACGTGTTCAACCAGCAGGTAAAGGCACAGCAGATTATGGAGCAATATGACACGCACATTATGTCGTGGGGACCGTTTGCCGAAGGGCGTAACAACTTCTTCGGCAATGAGACGCTGATAGCCATCGGTGCGAAATACAACAAGAGTGCGGCACAGACCGCCTTGCGCTACCTCATCCAGCGCGGCGTGATTGTCATCCCGAAGTCCGTCCGCAAGGAGCGTATGGAGCAGAACTTCGATGTGTTCGACTTCACGCTGAGTGACGAGGATATGCAGCGCATCCGCCAGTTGGACTTGGGACACAGCCTGTTCTTCTCGCATTACGACCCGCAGACGGTGAAATGGCTTTGTGATTATGGAAAGAGCAAATAAAGATGAAAAGGATATTTCAACTCATCTGTTTGCTGCTTGCCGCCAACTGTGTGGCAGCTTGCAGCAACACGGAAAATGACGCGCCCCTCGGTCCGATAGGCGAAACGCCAGCCGAGGAAGACCCGGATGCAGAGCACATCTACCTGTGGCCGGAAGGCAATATGCCAACCATAACGGACTATACCGTCAATAACGGCAATTATCAGGATGACCCCGATTTCCGTCCCAATATGATATGGTATCCCGTACCCGACGGCACGGAAGTGAAAGGGGCGGTAATGGTATGTCCCGGCGGAGCGTTTATGTTCCGTAGTGGAAACGAAGGCGCACCTGTGGCGGAGCGTCTGGCGGAACTGGGCTGGCAAAGCTTTGTGGTGAACTACCGTGTCCGTCCCTATACGATGGAAGAAGGCAGTTTGGACTTGGCACGTGCCATCCGCTATGTCCGCAGCCACGCCGGGCAGTATGGCATCGACCCTGACCGTATCGCGTCGGTGGGATTTTCCGCAGGCGGCATCCTCTGTGGCGATGAAGCCTTGCACTTTGATGGACAGGTGAACGGCACGGCATTGGATGACAGCTATGTCCCCGATGCGCTCGATGATGTGTCGGCTGATGTATGCGCCATCGGTATGATTTACTCGTTCTATGGACGGTTGAGCGTATCAAATAACAACGTGGACGACCTGCGTGCCGGGAATATTCCCCCGACATTCTATACCTACGGTACGGAAGATCCTTTCTACCGCCAGTTCATCGCCAATGCTAACGCTGCCCGTGAAGCCGGTGTGCAAGTAGAAGAACACGTACTGGACGGTTGGCCGCACGGCTTCGGCGTACAGGGAGAATGGACTACATGGTTCGACAGTTTCCTAACCCAGATAATGTCGCATTGATTATGAAAACAGATAAAGACAACCCCAAAGGCATCTCCCGCCGTGACGCACTAAAACGGATGGGATTGTTCGTGGCTGGAGCAGCCGCATTGAGTATGCCCACGGCATTGACTTCTTGCGATAACGAAAAGAAGAAACGTATCATCCTCTATTTCACCGCTACGGGTAACAGCCTCTACATCGCCCGGCAACTGGCAGACGAAGAGACCGAACTGCTCAGCATCCCGCAGATAGTAAAGCAGGGCCGCCACGACTTTGAGGCGGACGAGATAGGTATCGTCTATCCCATCTACGGACACATGCCGCCCAATATGGTGCGGAACTTCATCAAGCAGGCACGCATCAAGGCAGGTTATAAGTTTGCCGTCCTCACCTATGGAATGCTTGACTTCAACGCCGCTGAGCTGTGGGACGGCATCTCACAGCAGGCAGGTACGAAGTTCGACTACATCAACACCCTCGTGATGGTGGACAATTGGCTGCCCAATTTCGATATGGCGGAACAGATGAAGATGGACAAGCACATTCCCGAACAGTTGGAAAAGATAAAGGCAGACTTGGGGCAACGTATGCGGTGGGTGAAGCCTGCCACCGAAGAAGCCCGCCGCGCCCACGACGGCTTTGTCGCCTTTTCGCGCCTCGACCCGGAGGTTGGCTTCCTGATGCGGAGCGAGAAGTATTTCCAAGTGACGGATGCCTGCATCGGCTGTGGCGTATGCACCGAAGTCTGTCCGCGCGGCAACTACGAACTGACTTCCACGGGAGTAAAGACCGAGGGCGATTGCGACTTTTGTTTCGCCTGCATCCACAACTGCCCGCAGAAAGCCATACAGTTCCGGTCTTTGCCCGACGACCCGTTGCTTGCACGCGGCGAGGTGAACCCTAATGCCCGCTACCGCAACGAACACATATCGTTGTGGAGCATCAAAGAAAGTAACAGACAATAAAACAACTAAAATCAAATAAGTATGAACACATTCAAGAAAATCCTGCTGTCCGCCTTGCTTGTTTGCGGCGGCGTATGTGCAATGAACGCACAAGAGAAAACCACCACGGCGGGCGTGCCGTTGGTTACATTGAACAACGGCGTGGAGATGCCCCGCTTCGGGCTGGGCACTTTCCTGCAAGGGTCTAATGAAATCTGTCGGCAGTCTTGTCTTACGGCACTGAAGGCCGGTTACCGACACATCGACACGGCACATGCCTATAATGATGAGGAGGGTGTGGGACAAGCAGTGAAGGAAAGCGGCATCCCGCGCGAGGAAATCTGGATAACCAGCAAGCTCTGGCCCAACGAATACGGCGAAGGCAAGACCCTGAAAGCCATCGACGATATGTTGAAGCGTCTCCAGCTGGATTATATAGACCTTCTCTATGTCCATCAGCCTTTCGGCGACTTCGTGGGAGCGTGGAAAGACATGGAGAAGGCTGTAAAAATGGGCAAGGTTCGCGCCCTTGGCATCAGTAACTTCGATGCCAACGACGAGGTGTGGAATACCATTATGGACAGCGCCACCATCAAGCCTGCCGTGCTCCAGATAGA
>URSZ01000031.1 GCA_900550635.1 uncultured Prevotella sp.
CGCGCCCGACCAGGCAAAACTCGAAAACCTGCGTGCCTTCATCTCGCGATTCGGCTACAAGCTGCGCACCGAGGGAAACAAGGAGGAAACGGCACGAAGCCTGAACAAACTGCTCGACGAGGTGAAAGGAAAAAAAGAGCAGCAACTCATCGAGACAATAGCCCTGCGCGCCATGATGAAAGCGCATTACAGCATAGAGAACATTGGCCACTACGGACTGATGTTCAAGTATTACACACACTTCACCTCGCCAATACGCCGCTATCCCGACACCATGGTGCACCGCCTGCTAACGCGCTACACCATGGGCGGCCGTTCGGCCTCGGCCGAAAAATACGAGGAACTGTGCGAGCACTCGAGCGCAATGGAGCAGCTGGCCGAATCGGCCGAGCGCGCGAGCATAAAATACAAGCAGGTCGAATTCATGGCCGACCGCCTCGGGCAGGAGTTCGACGGCACGGTAAGCGGCGTTACCGAGTTCGGAATATACGTTGAGGTGGACGACAACAAATGCGAGGGCATGGTTCCGCTGCGCGACCTACTGGACGACTACTACGAGTTCGACGAGAAAAACTACTGCCTCGTGGGACGCCGCCTGCACCGCCGCTACTCCATTGGCGACAAGGTGAGAATAAAGGTAGCGCGCGCAAACCTTGACCGCCGCCAGCTCGACTTCACGCTCGTCAGCGACGACAATCACGCCATACCGGCACCGGAAACGGCGAAAGCGGGTTACGGTAAGCCGCACCCTTCGCCCGGAAAGAAAAAACACAGCAAATAAACAAACCACCCGGCAAATAAACGCCGCGTCTCCATGAAAAGGAGACGCGGCGTTTGCGTATATCGCGCTTTAGCGCCTAATCCTTGCCACTGCCCGGCGCAACGTACTGCCCGTTCACCTTAAGCGGCTCTATGTGCAGGTTGATGTACGTGCCCTCGCCGAAGTTGCAGCGCAGCTCACGCTCTATGTCGGTGGCGCAACGGTGAGCCTCGTACAGCGTAACGTCGCCCGGCATACGCAGGTGCATTTCGATGGATATGTTGTTGCCAATGCGGCGTGTGCGCAGGTTATGAATGCCGCTCACGCCCTTTTCCGCACCTGCTATTTCCAATATCCTGCGCTCCGTTTCCTCGGGCAGGCTCTTCTCGAGCAGTTCGTCCGACGCCTGTTTCATAAGTTTCAACGCCGTCCTTATTATAAACACACTCACCACCACCGCAGCTATAGGGTCGAGCACCGCCCAGCGGTCGCCAAGGAAAATAGCCCCGCCTATGCCCGCGGCCGTGCCAATCGACGAGAATGCGTCGCTGCGGTGGTGCCACGCATTGGCCACCACGGCCCGTGAACCCACCTGCCGCCCCACCCTGACGGTGAAGCGGTAGCACCATTCCTTCGACACAATGCTTATTACCGCAGCCCAAAAGGCTATCATGCCCGGCTGTTCCAAAGCCTTGCCGCGCATGGCCGCCGCAATCTTCTCCACCCCGCCGTAAAGTATCATTATGCCTACGGCAAACAAAGCCAACCCTATGAACGCCGTAGCCAGCGTTTCGTACTTGCCATGGCCGTAGTTGTGGTCGCGGTCCTGAGGCTTGTTGCTGAGTTTCACGAACACTATTACAACCACGTCGGTAACCAGGTCGGAAAGCGAATGCACCGCGTCGGCAATCATAGCCGACGAACGCCCCAGTATACCGAAGGCAAACTTCAGGGCCACAAGCAGCAGATTCACTACACTGCCCAGCACCGTAACGCGGTAAATCTTGCGTTCACGCGAATCCATAATACGTTTTATTTCACATCAATGAAAAACGGGACAACCCCCGTAACAGGCTACAAATGTATTGAAAAAATCAAATACCCCGGCAACGTAATCTGCCTTAATCTTACACACGCGGCCGGTGGAGGATAGAAATTCCCCTGCTGTGCTTGCGGCCGGTGCAGCGAGTTCGTTATCGTAGCCGTCGTTCAGACGCGATTCGCTATGTCTAAACCGTTGGAAAACCCGTGCCGCAAAACGGGCATTTCAGGTGCGGAAAATTGAAAACTGGTTTTCAGTGTGTTTATCCCACGTGGGAGCAAATAAAAAATACAAGGCACATATTTCAAAATATGTCTGACCTATTTTAAAATATCTCAGACATATTTTCCACCCTGTGGAAACTGCATTGAAACATTCCCCGAAAATGCGGACAAAACGCAGACACGCGCCGGGACAACGGGTACACACGTCAAACAAACACGTGAATCGTCTGGATTCGTGTCGTTGTCGTAGAGGGAATAACCGGCTTACACCGGTGTTTATGCGCCGTTCAAAGCAGCGGCGTCATATACAAGGGCAGGTACACTACTCCATTCTCTACTTTCAGGTCCTTGTCGTGAAGCACATAAGGCGTTGACAGGCAGTGGCCGTATTTGGCAATACATTTTTTCAGGGAGTTCAACGTGTAACGCTGCCCCGACTTTACTTCTATGGGCGAGATATTGTGCCTGCTTGTAATCACAGGTTTGCTTATAAGAAAGTCTATCTCCATGCGGTCTTCGGCCGACGTGCGCGAACTGTTGCTGAAAAAATACAGCTTGTGTCCGGCGGCGCGGAGCATTTGCGCAACTATGTTTTCAACCAACATACCCTCGTTTACTTCAAGTTTGTCGAACATCAGCTTGCGGTAAAGGTCGGCGCCTACAATGCCACGTTCGTCAAAAGCATGGCTTATGAGAAGCCCCGTGTCGCCCATGTAACATTTCAGCGTGGTACGTTCTTCGTTAAGTTTAAGCCCTATGCTCGGTTCGGTAGAATTATAACAGCAGTTGATAATACGTGCGTCGTCCAGCCAAAAGAACGCCTGCGAATAATCGCGCATGCGCGCCTCGCTTTTCAAAGCCGAGAGCACGAACTTCTTTTCGTGTTTCTGCAACTGGCCGGGTATTTCTTCGAATATGGCAGCCGCCTTGGTTTCCTGGTTGTCGGCATACTTGCGTATGTCATTGCGATAGAGCGCCAGTATGTCGCGCTTGGTTTCGTCCACTCTTTCGAAGTCTTTGGTTTCCATGTATTTCAATACGGCCTGCGGCATACCTCCCACAATAAGGTATTGACGGAAACAGTCCATCGCCCTGCGGTGGAAGGCACCCATGGGCATAAGTTTGGAAAACTGCATACGCATATACGGCATAAGCATGTCATCACCCAAGGCCCAGAGGAATTCCTCGAAATCCATTGGAAACATCTCTACAGCATGCTCCTCCGACGGCAGCATAATGTCTTTTACATTCTTCTTTATCGAAACGAGCGAGCCGGTTTCTATATAGTCATACCGCCTGTCGGCAACAAGGTGCTTTATAGCCGCCCGGGCACGGGGACAAAACTGAACTTCGTCGAATATAACCAGCGAACGGGCTTCCTCGTCCTTAACCTTACGCGGAACAAGCCTCCGTTTGAAGTACAATTCAAGGTTCATGAAAAGCATGTCGAGGTCGTCCACGTAGTGGTCGAAAAACTCCTTTACCTTGGGGTTTACCTTACTGAAATCCACCAGGATGTACGACTCATATTCGTTACGCGCAAACTCCTCTGCCACATAGCTTTTACCTATACGCCTTGCGCCTTCTATCAATAAGGCCGTGTCGCCCCGGCGGTTCTTTTTCCAATCCAGCAGTTTGCTATATATCTTTCTTTTCATTCTCACTTATACAAGATTATCAAGCATATAATATTTCACGTATTCAAGGTTTTCTAGGTTGTAAAAATACACTTTTTCGCGGAAACAGACTCTTTCCAAAAACGTTTCTACAAAAATTTTTACGGTATTAACATGGCTGGCACGATATGAACGAAACAAAATCCCGCAAAAAACACGGCCATAAATATTGCGGTTTTTCATACGAAAAACGTCACTTTCAGGTGCGGAAAATTGAAAACTGGTTTTCAGTGTGTTTATCCCACGTGGGAGCAAATAAAAAATACAAGGCACATATTTCAAAATATGTCTGACCTATTTTAAAATATCTCAGACATATTTTCCACCCTGTGGAAACTGCATTGAAACATTCCCCGAAAATGCGGACAAAACGCAGACACGCGCCGCGTCGCGCGGCACCGAACGGGGCTATGCCCGGCAACCACCCTTGTAGAGGCGCGATGAATCGCGCCTCAAAATTGATTTAACATAAATCGGGGTAGACGCGATAAATCGCGTCTCTACGAGGGAGGGGAACAGCAGGTGTGGTGCAGGAGTGTCGTTTGGGGCGAATGCACATTAAAAATCCCGCAACCCTTTGCGGGGCTGCGGGATTTGAAAAAATGCATATGAAGAAGTGTTATTTGACAAGTATTTTCTTCTTTCCTACGATGTAGATTCCCTTGGCGAGGTTCTTGGTGGCTTCGGAAGCCTTGACGTTGCGTTTCAGGAGCACGCCGTCAATGCTGTAAACGTCTACCGTGGCGTTTGCGTCGCCTGTTATTTCAACCTTGCCTATGTTGTTGATTACACCGTTGACGCTGATGGTCTTGTCAACCGAGCCACCGAGGTCTTTCACCTTGGTGAAGTCGATGTAACCGCTGCGGCCTGCAATGAATATGCCGGCGTCGGTGCCTACCTTGAGCTCGGAGTTGTCGAAGTATAGGTTGGCTTCGCCCGTTATGTTGAAGCCTTCGAGCGTTCCAACAAGGCCGTTGCTTACAATGGCCGAGGTGTCGGTTATGGCGTTGGCTTCTGCCGGCGGCAGGTTGAATATTAGCGGTTGCTGGCCTTCTTCGTTGGGTTCGTCGTTTGTAACAATCACGAACGGTTCGCCGGCTTCGAATTCATCCTTAGCGGTTAGCGTGAGGGTGTACGAAGGTTCTTCGCCCTCGGCGCCTTCTTCCTCTACAACGCTGTTGATAGCGTAAGTGGAGACGTTGTTGTTAGCGCTCACGGCGTTGTCGCCCGTCGTTGCCCACGGCAGCGTGATGATAGAGGTTGACTGTGCCGGATAGTGGTTGATATTCACCGTTTCGGTAATCTCGTCAACGCGATCGAAGCGCCAAGCCTGCTGATGGTCGCCGTTAGCCGGGAAGTTGAGCACCACGAATTCCGTTCCGTCGGCCTTGATACGGTCGAACGGGTCGGTTACGCCCTCTTGCTGGAGCGCGAAGCAGCCCATGCCGTAGTAGTAGATGTTGTAAGGCACCGGCTCATGGCTCATGAGCGGGCTGCTGCCGGCTCCCTGGCCGCGGTATGCGCCCCAGTACTGCCCCGTGCCGAGGTTCTGGATTGCGTATTGTCCCGTGCTCGGTGCTTCGCCGTCGCCAACGGGTACAAAGCGCCAGATTGCGTACACGTCGATGTATTCGTTGCCTATCGGATAGTTGCCAATCTTGAGCTGCGTGCCGGTTGAGGTGCTTTGCAGGAATACGGGCTGGTCGATTGCGTATTCGCGCGTTGAGCCGCTGCGGATAACATACCAAACGTAAGGTTCAATCTGGTTTACATGCGTCATGAACGTCTTGAAGGCCGCATTCATGTTGTCTGTAGCGGCTGTTAGCTCTGCCTTTGTAAAGTTGGGCGGGACAATGGTGGCGTAGATACCGTCGATGGCCTGCTCGAACTCGTCCACTGCGTCGTAGCTGTCAACGAAGCCTACTTCGTCGCCTTCTTCAGTCAGGGCAATGGCCTGCTTGTAGTCGTTGTACAGTGAGCTGAACTCCGTGGTGTCTATCCATGCCTCTAAAAGCTTGTCGTAAGCGGCCTGGAGGGTAGGTATCACGTCGTCGCCGATAACGCCTGTTTCAATGGCAGCTTCGGTGTCGGCTATGGTTTGTTTGAGTTCATCTATTATGGCCTTTACTTCAGGATAGTTCACCTGCGAGGCGGGTTCGCTGCCCGTGTATGGATAGAGGTTGTATTCCGACATGGTGAAGAACGGGTGGCCGAAGTTGTCGGACATGGCGAAGTTGTCGTTCACTTCGAGCACTTTCATTATGAAGTAGGTGTATCCCGTGCCGTCGATGGGTTTCTTCGAGGTGTAGAACGTGTCGGTGGTTATCATGGGCAGCCCGTCGGCCGTTGTGAGCGTGTCGGGGTGCTCCCACGTTTCGCCGTCGTTCGACAGCGCGATGGCTATCTTTGTGGGACGGCAGGCGGCGTTGTTGCTCTCGTTGGCGTCGAAGCAGCGCTTTGCCCAGTGTATGCCGAACTTGTCGGGCAAGCCGTTTGGAGCGTAAACGCGCAGGTAGTGATAGTCGTCGATAGGTTCAAGACTGTTGTAGCGCGAGTGGAAAATGGTGCTCACGTCGCCGTCGATAAGGTTGGCAAGGCTTGTCCTCTCGCCCGACGTTCCGTCCCAGACGTAAGCCTCGGCATTTGTGTAAAGCTGGCTTGCGTCGGTGGCAACAGGGTCGTCGTAGTCGTAAACAGGCACGTCGGTTTCAAGAAGTTTTGCCTCGGCGGTGTTAATCAGGTTACGCAGCGTGTCGATACGGTTGCGGTTCAAGGCCTCGGCTATTAGTTTCTCTGCTTCGGCTGCGTCCACAGGCTCCATGTACCATTTCGAGGGGTCGCCCTCGGCGTAGCAGAGTGTGCCGTTGTTGGCGTTGTCCCACGAAAGGGCGTGGTAGGAGTAAAGCGGCTGCGCGGTGTTATAGACGTTGATTATGCCGCTTGCGTCCACGAAGTCGAGGTAGTGCACGGTCTCAGGCTCTGGTGTGGAAGTTATCTCCACGCCGCGGCCGAGGTTCGTGCCGCTTGAGATGTATTGCTTGGTCGATGTGTTCTGTATGTAGAAGTGGCCGTCATCGTCGCCCGTAAAGGTTACTTTCCAAATGTAGTCGGCGGTGCCGTTGTCGCGGCTCCACTCAACTCTTGCCACGTTGGTGTGGTGTTGCGTCCAGGCAAGCGTTGCCACGGTGGGGTCGTCGGGAACCATTTGCAGTATGTAAGGATTGGCCACGTAGAAGCGGTAGTAACCCTCGGTAAGCTGGTTGCGCGAGTTGTCGTCCACCTTGGCAATGGCGTTCTTTATATTGGCGAGGTATGCGCCGTACTCTTCTTCGGTGTGCTGGTTACCCACTTCGGCCACGGCTGTTTCGTAGGCCGCCTTTATCTCATCGTAAATGGCCTGGTTGTTAAGCTGGCCTATGCGGTTGCCCACGGTGTACTTGTCCAAGAGGTCGGTGTTCTGGCTGAGGTAAAGCTCGAGACGGTCGTGGTTGAGTGTGGAAAGCACTTGCTGGAGAACGTCTTCGGGCACTTTGCGCAGTATCCACGTCGAGGGGGAGGTGTTGCCGTCCTGGTCGTGGAGAACGATGGTGCTGCCAGTGCCTTCGCCGTTACCGTGGTCCATCTGGTGATAGGCTTGCACGCCGCCGTCCCACTGTATGCGGTAGTTGCCGGCGTGGTTGAGCTTGGTGACGAACTGCCGGCAGGCCGGGAGGTCGGACATGTAGAGAACCTCAAGGTGCGCGTTGTAGAGCGTGGAATCGGCGTACAGGCCGCAGCCGAGGTTTTCTATCATGTACGCGCTGTCGGCTACCTGCGTGAACTTCCAGATAAACGCGCCGGTGGGTTCAATTTCTTTCCAGCCCACCTGGTCCATGTAATTAATAGGGCCATACCAGCCGTAGTTGGTCTTGCCGCTCTGCTGGAAGGCGTCGTATCCCGCCGTGATGTAGTAGTATCCGCCGTCCTTTATCTGCACGGAGTTGGCCGGGTCGTCAAAAAACTCCACAAGCTCCATGATTTCGTCGTAAGCGGCCTTGCACTCCTCGTCGCTCATCGTTGCGATATTGTTGATGGCGTTGAACACAAGCTCAGTGTATTGTATTACTTTTTCCTCGTTGTTAATGAAGCCCGGGTCGGTGCCGTAGGCATATTCGCCTTCCCAGTTGGCCGGCAGATTGTCGAGGTATATCTGGAGAAAGTCGCGTGCTCCGCTGGGTACGTAGTAGCGGTGTATGTTCCACACGTTGGTATCCAGGTACTCGAAGTAGCTGCAAGTTGTCCCGCTCTCTTCGTTTGAGATGAACGCACGCCCGTTGGGTATAGACTCGTCTATGCACAGGATTGTTATGCACGTGGGGTCGTCAATCCAGTCGATAGGCGTGGAAAGCGAGCCGTAGTTTACCGAGCCGTAAGGCTCTCCCTCGCTCGAGTAGTGGAAACAGAATGGTGCGGCTTCGGCGATGTCGTCTACCATGTGCAAGCGGTTGGCACGGGTGTTGGGGTCGTTGTCAAAGCTGCCTGTGGCGATGTATTCGCCGGTTTCCTTGTTTTGCAGGTAGTACTGCGCTTCGCCGGTAACGGCGTTTGGCTCGTCGGCCAAGTGGAGCACCCATACTATCTCGAGCGGCACTTCGTCACTACCGGGACGTATGAGTTTGGGAAGGTTACCGATGTCGGCCGGGTCCAAATCCTTGAAAGGCCCGAGGTAACTGCCACGACTGGTAGTGACGCTGCGCCCTTCAAATACTACTTCCATGCCGTCAGCCACCTCCTCGGGATAAATGCTCGAGCCGATGACGTAATCCTGCGCATGGAGCGACGGCACTGCCGCCAATGCGACGAGCAATGCCAGGATTAAGATTTTTGTTCTTTTCATATAACAGTATTTAAAGTTAGTGGTTCCTGTTGCGGTGCAATCGGGGATGTGAAATCTTCGCACCCATATAAGGTCGGTTTAAACGCCGACAAATACAAATATAAGTAAAAAACAAATCACCCTCCTTGATTTACAAATCTTTTATTTTATTTATGTTTCATTAACTTGATAATACAAGATATGTAAAACATACAGAACATATGAACCTTGGGACAAAAAGAGGAGTTACCCATGTTAAAAAAAGTGTTTTTCAATGGCGCAAAAACCGTTCACAAAACCGAAAAAAGTGAAAACTGATTTTCAGCGGTTTTAGCCCACATGGGAGCAAAGAAAAAATACAAGGCACATATTTCAAAATATGTCTGACCTATTTTAAAATATCTCAGACATATTTTTTGCCCCCTGAAAACTGCATTGAAACATGCCCTAAAAATGCGGACAAAACGCAGACACGCATCGGGACAACCGGTACTCTCGTCAAACAAACATGCGAATCGGCCGGATTCGTGCCGTTGTCGTGTAGATACCTGTGCAGAGGTAATCGGCAGCAGAAAAAGACAAGCCGGGCATGGCGCGGTTCAATCCACAAGGCGGTAGTTCTGCCACTTGCCGCTAAGATAGCGCAGCAGGAACACAAGTCCCTTGACCATCCAGTCGACAAACAACCCAAGCCACACGCCGAGCACGCCGAGACCGAACGATATGCCGAGAATGTACGAAAAAACCACGCGGCACAGCAACATGCACGTTACACTCACCACCATGGGGAAGCGCGTGTCGCCGGCGGCGCGGAACGTGGCCGGAAGGGCGTAGCTCATAGGCCATACCAGCACAACGAACAGGGCATGGACGAGTATTATGTCGCGCGCCATTGACGTGGCTTCGGGCGACAGGCCGTAAACGTCGAGCACAACGGGAAGCAACGCCGTAACCAGCGCACAGCTTGCCAGATGAGCCGCATAAATGCCCGTGACAATGCGGCGGTTGTAGAGCCGCGCGAGCCTGAAGTCGCCCGCGCCCACACAGCGCGACACCACGAGCGGTATGCCTGCCGCGGCGGCCATGCCGGGCAACACCTGGAACAATGTTACAGCCTGGGCAACGGCATTGGCGGCTATCGAAGCCGTACCGAACGACGCCACCATGATGAGCACGAGCACGCGGCCGAGATAGAACATGCCGTTTTCGAAACTATAAGGCACTCCAACGACGAAAAAGCTGCGCGCAATGCCCATGCTTACCCTGAAGCGCGGAACGATACCGCGCCTGCGCGCATAAACGGCAAGCAGCAACAATATGGCCGCGGCCGAGAGCACGCGGACGGCAAGGGTGGGCAAGGCAATGCCTTCGGTCTCCATATCGAAGCCATATATAAGCACGGCGTTGCCCGCTACGTTCAACACATTGGCCAATATCATTATCCTGAGCGGCAAAACTGTGTTGCCTATCGAGCGGAAAACCGCCGCGCCTGCGCTGTAAACACCCATAAAAGGCAGCGAAGCCGCGAGGATTCCGAAATACACGTCGGCATGGCGGCGCACGTCGGGCGCAAGATCGCCGAAAAGCCGTCCGGTGATGAACGGCTGCAAGGCATAGGCCGCCAAAGCCAGCAGCGTGCCCGCCAAAGCCATGAGCAGCACCATCTGAACCGCCGCGTCGGCCGCACGCAGGCGGTCGGCATTGCCGAGATACTGCCCTATCACCACCGTTCCGCCCACAGCAAGGGCCGTAAGCAGACTGTTGAAAAAGGAAATAACGAAGTCCATCAGCGACACGCCCGAAACGGCAGCCTCGCCAACGCTGGCCACCATAATGGAGTCGACAATGCCCACAGTGTAATGCAGCAGCAGTTCGCCCGCTATCGGCAGGAACAGCAGCAGTATGTCGCGATTAGAGAAGTGTATGCGGGCGGTATCCATAATCACGTTAACAGGCCTGCCGCCCGACAGGACAAAAAAGCACGGCTTGCTTCGGCAAAAAACTCAAACCGTTTTGTGAAAGCAAGCCGTGACATCAAAATGTTTAATTCTTATCCCGCGCAGCCGCGCGGCATGCTCGGGAATTTTATTTCAGGTAATCGGTAAAATAGCGCGTAATACGCTCGTGAAGGTGCACCATATCCTTGCCCATCATATTGTGCCCGTCGCCGGGATAGGTGAAATAATCGGGCTGTGTGCCCGCGTCCTCGCAAGCCCTGAGGAACGAAAACGTATGCTGCGGAACGCACGTCGGGTCGTTAAGGCCGTTGATAATCTGCAAGCGTCCCTTGAGGTTTCCGGCTTTGTTGAGCAAGCTGCATTCGCGGTAACCGTCGGGATTCTGTTGCGGCGTGTCCATATACCGCTCGCCGTACATCACCTCGTAATACTTCCAGTCGATTACCGGCCCGCCGGCCACTCCTACCTTGAACACGTCGGGATAAGTGAGCATTAGGTTTATGGTCATGAAGCCGCCATAGCTCCAGCCGTGCACACCGAGCTTAGAGCCGTCCACATAGGGCAGCGACTTGAGGAACTCCACGCCTTTTATCTGGTCTTTCATTTCCTCCACTCCGAGGTGGCGGAACGTGACGTTCTCAAACTCGAGGCCGCGGTGCTCGCTTCCGCGATTGTCGAGGATAAACACGAGGTATCCTTTCTGTGCCATGTAAATCTCCCAGCCGCGCGTAAGGTAATTGCGCGCCGCCGTGACATTACGCGCGTGCGGCCCGCCATAAACATACACAACGGCAGGATATTTTTTATTTGCGTCAAAGTCCACGGGCTTGACCATGCGGTAGTACAGGTCGGTTGTGCCGTCGGCGGCTTTAATGGTGCCGCATGTTATCTCGGGCACGTTGTATTCCTTCCACGGGTCTTCGGCCGTAAGTATGTTCTCCCTCTTGCCGCTGCGCGTATCTATGATATTAATGCTCCGCGGAACGGAAGGCGAAGAATAGCGGTCGAGCACATAACGTCCCGACGCCGAAAGCCCGGCGGAGTGAACACCGGTGCCGTCGTCGAGAAGCGTGCGACGAAGCGTCTTGAGGTTTAGCGAGTAAGTGTTGTACTGTATAGGCGAGCACTCGTTGGAAATAAAAATAATGTTCTTCGAAGCGCTGTCGAACCCTACGAATTCCGTAACAACGAAGTTGCCCTTCGTGAGTTGCGATGTTTCCTTGCTGTCGAGGTCGTAAAGGTAAAGGTGATTGAAACCGTCGCGCTGGCTCTGGAACACGAACTTCCTGTCGTCCCAAGGCAGGAAAACGAGCGGGTTCTGCGGCTCCACGTACTTGGGGTGCTTCTCCTCGAACAGCTTGCCGAGGCATTCGCCCGAAACAGCATCGTAAGCCATGAGTTCCATGTGGTTCTGGTCGCGGTTAAGCTCGAAAACATAAACGGTTTTCTCGTCGGGCGACCAGCTTATGTTGGTGAAATAACGGTCTGTAGGGTCGGCGGTCTTCAGGTAAACCGTCTTTCCCGAAAGCACGTCGAACACACCTACGTACACCTTGTGGCTCGTCTCGCCGGCCATCGGGTATTTGATAGGTGTGAGTTTTGCTATGCGCGACACACCGGCCGAGTCCTTGCAATTGTCGGCGCACAGAGGCGTTACATCCACCAGCGGATAGTCTGTAACCATGCTTTGGTCCATTTTGTAGAACGCAAGGCGGTTTCCCTGCGGGCTCCAGAACGTACCTTTGCGTATGCCGAACTCATCTCGGTGCACTGACTGTCCATATACGAGGTCGGAAGAACCGTCGTGCGAAAGCTGGTGTACCTTCCCCGCGGCGGTAATAACGTACAAATTGTTTTTAAGTACGTATGCTTCATTGCCCGAAGCAGGGTTGTAGTCGTTTGCAACAGACTGCTGCACGAGCGGCTGCCTGCGGATTACGCGCCCTTCCTTCCAGTTGATGATTACACGGTGCTTTGAGGTTTTGAGCGTCACTTCTGTTTTTCCCGGCGAGTCGAACGAAGCGTAATACAGGCTTCTTACTTTTTCGCCTTCCATTCCGGCACTGGCGTTTATCTGCTCGAGCGTAAAAAGTATCTCTTCCTTTTTGTTCTTCTTGCCTTTTGCGTTGCTGATTGCCGTACACTGCGAAGCGTCGAGCCTTACAAGGCAGTCTCCCCACCAGGCTGTGTAAATGTTTTTGGGCTGCAGGTTCCAGAATGTCTCGCCTCCCGACAAAAGGTCGTCGAGCGTGAATGATTTTTTCTGTGCTGAAACCGCCGTTGTCAGTAACATGCAAACTATTACCGGGATTAAAAATTTCTTATCTGCCATAACGTTTTCCTTTCGAATCATTGTCCGACCGCCCCCGCCCGTCGCGGTTCTTTCGGTCGGGGCGTCCACCGCGCGAGAAGTCTTTTTTCCCCTCGGCAAAGTTTCTGCCGGAGTAATCTCCGTTGCGTTCGGAATATCCTGCTTTCCTTTCAAAGCGGTCTCCTTTCCTTTTAAAGTCGCCGCCTCGGCTTTCGGCGTCACGCACATTATATTTATTGCGCCTGTCGCGAGAATCGCGTTCGTTTCTGCGTGCTTCGAACTCCAGGTGCTTGCGCACTACATAGTCGGGTATATCCCCGTAATCTTCTTCGGAAGCCGCGTCGATTTTCTTTTTGAACTCGCGGTTCTCCTTGAAACGATGTTTCTCGGCCATGGTTCTGCGCTCCTCTTCGCTCTTGAGTTCTTTTCCGCTTCGGCGGAAGTCGTTCAGTTTTCCGTCGAATATCTGGTATTTCTGGAACTGGCAGTCGAGCGAACCGTTGTAAAGAGGGATTTTAATGCTTGGTTTCAATCCTATGCTGTCGAAGCATTCCTCGTGGTTTGATATAATCCATGCCTCGTTGCCTGTAAACTGGTGCTTCAGGCGTTCGCCAATCATCCTGTACAAACCAAGCAGGTTTGCCGGTGAAATTCTTACTCCGTATGGCGGATTTATCACCATTAGTGCCTTTTCGGAGGGCTGTGTGAAGTTGCGGAAATCGGCGCACGCTATAGCGAAATCCTTGTCCAGCCCTGCGGCTTCGACGTTTGCTTTGGTTGCGGCAACGGCTTTAGGGTCTACATCATAGGCATATACCATGTGTTCGAAGGGGCGTTCCTTGTCGCAGTCTTTTTTAACTGCGTCGAACATGTCGGCGTTGAAGTCGGGCCATTTCTCAAAGGCAAACTCGCTGCGGAAGCGCCCGGGCGCAATGTTGCGTGCCAGCATGCAGGCTTCTATTGCTATGGTTCCCGAGCCGCACATGGGGTCGATAAAGTCGCAATCGCCTTTCCAACCGGTAAGCATTACCAGCCCGGCGGCGAGTATCTCGTTCATCGGTGCGTCCACGGTAGCCGTGCGCCAGCCACGCTTGTGCAGACTCTCGCCCGAGGAGTCGAGCGAAAGGGTACAGTCATCGTCGGAGATATGTATGTGGAATCGTATTCCGGGATTTGTTACGCTGATATTAGGGCGTTGGCCTGCCTTTTCGCGAAAGTAGTCGACAATGGCGTCCTTCACCTTGTAGGCCACGAACTTGGAGTATCGGAAATTTTCGGAGTACACCACCGAATCGACGGCAAACGTGGTTTTAAGGTCGAGCATTGAAGCCCAGTCGTAATTCTTAACTGCGTCGTACACCTCGTCGGCCGTGGTTGCCTTAAAATGCTTCAGTGGTTTGAGAATGCGTATTGCGGTACGCAAGGCATAGTTGGCGCGATACATTGTTTCACGTGTGCCGGTAAACGACACCATTCTGCGTCCTATCTGAATATTGTTCGCGCCTATTTCAGTTAGCTCGCCTGCCAGAACCTCTTCAAGACCTTGGAAGGTTTTGGCAATGAGTTCGAATTCTTGTTCCATTAATTTTGTTTGGGAGAGTTTCTGTGTTGTTGGATACGTGCTCCGGGCGGCACGTCTTCGGTAACCCATATGTTACCGCCTATTACGGCACCTTTGCCTATCCTTATGCGTCCCAGTATGGAGGCGTTCGAATAGACTATCACGTCGTCCTCGAGTATAGGGTGTCGCGGTATGTTTTTGATAGGGTTGCCGTTCTCGTCGAGCGGGAAGCTGCGTGCTCCGAGCGTAACGCCCTGGTATAGCTTCACGTTGTCGCCTATTATGCTGGTAGCTCCTATCACCACGCCCGTGCCGTGGTCGATTGTAAAGTGTTTTCCTATCTGTGCGGCGGGATGTATGTCGATACCCGTCTCGCTGTGTGCCATTTCGGTTAGAATGCGCGGCAGCAGCGGCACGCCTATGAGGTAAAGCTCGTGCGCCACGCGGTAGTTGGTCAGCGCCTTTATCACCGGATAGCAGCTTATCACTTCGCCAAAGCTCCCGGCGGCGGGGTCGCCCAGGTATGCGGCTTCCACGTCGGTCGACAGCACGGCACGTATGCCCGGCAGGCGGCGTATCAGTTCGGCGGCCATGCTGCGTGCGCGCAGGTGCATGTCGGCATGCGCCTGGTCGCTGTCGTCGTCGTTTTCAAAGCACAGTCCGGCTTCTATCTGGTGGCGTAGCAAAAAGAAAAGGCGTTCCACGCTTACGCCTATGGTATAAAGCACCGTGTCGGCATTCACAACCGACTTGCCGTAATATCCCGGGAAAAGCACCGCGCGGCAAAGGTCGATTACTTCGGCCAGCACCTGCCCCGAAGGCAAGGGGTCGCCATGGCGGTGGCGGCGGCACAATCCTTTCATGGTAGAAGTTTGTGAAAGCAAATCCACCGTGTCGTTAAGGAGCCGCGTTATTTCGCTGGAATTCATCGATTTTTAGGTAACATCGGTTTTTGTTGTTGCAAATTTAGTGCAAGGCAATCGAAAGGCAAAAATAAAATGCGTTTAATTTACGGGCCTCGCGCAATAAAAGGCCTATTATTCAGCAAAAACGGCAGCGGGGCCGGATGTGCCCCGCCGCTGTTACGGCGCGCCGAGAATGCGGCGCAACACTTTGAACTGCCTTGGCGTAAAGGCATGCTGCCCTTTGCGGTAGCCGGCGCGCACAAGAGCCCTGGCCAGCGTAGGGTCGCTGTCAATCCACCGCCGCAGGCGGCGCGTGGACGAGGCTTTCTGTGGAGCCGGGAAATAGGCCGAAGCCACATCACACACTTTGCGCGACAGTTTCATAGCAAGTCCTCCTTTCCGTCGGCAAAGTCGGCAAGCCACTTGGCGTTGTCGCGGTGGAACAGGCGGGTGTAGCGTGCGATGTCGTCGCCTTTGCGCCCTGTGGGCAGGAGCGCGTTGCCGTCGGGCGTAAGCAGGTTTCCGCCGGGTGTAAGGCGCAGGCACGAAGAGCCGCCGGCCGTGGTTGTAACCACGAGCACGCTGCCCGTGCGCTCCACCGTGAGCGACGAAAGCGAATAACGGCTCTGCGACACACAGTCGGCCAGGGCAAAGAGCCACGTAAGCCTTATGCCGCCCGTAGGTCCTGCCGAAAATGAGGCCGGCCGCATCATGGCCATGAACTGCAGGTCGGTTGTCAGGTTTTCGGCATACACAATGCCGTAAAGGCTGCGCGTTTCGCCCATCATGAAAAACTCGCGGCGGTTGTCGTAAAAGTACGAGCCGAGCAGTGCGGCCGAAACGTTGTCGCCCGTGCGCACCACCTCGTCGCGGTCGGAGAGGAAACGGTGCACTCCCGGCGCGGCGCCGACGCACAGGCGCGACGCGCAGCGGCTGTCGCTCACCTGCACCGCCCCGCAGCCGGCAATGGTAACCCTGTAAGGTTCTGCCGAAGGGTAATAACTCTTGTAGAGCTTGAAGATGTTTTTTAGTTTCATGGTAAGGTTTTGTTTTTAAGGTTTTTACTCTACGCAGGCCTGTGTGTGCCCGGGCTTGTGCCGCCGGTGCCGGCCTGCCCCGCGTCCGACAATGCAAAGGTAGTCTGCCATTGTCCGAAAAAACCGGAGCGCCCGAAAAAGACAAATAAGACACGTTTGCGGGGGTTGCGCAAAGCCCCGGAAAAACACCGCTTTAGGGGTGGGTAAAAAAAGGTCCGAGAAATTTTAAAAAAGGTCGGACTAATTTTGAAATATGTGCCTTGTATTTTTTTCTTTCTCCCGGCAGGGTTTTGGCGCACGGTAAAAAACGTGTAAAATTCGGGGCACGTAAAATAAGGCTTTGCGGGGCGTTTTGTTTTCACCTTTTATTGCTAACTTTAATCCGCCTACATCCTGCCGCGCAACGGAACGCGCCCCGCACGCAAACCATATACGGCAGAGTAAAGGCTATGCCATGAAACAACTTAAATTCAACGACATGATAAAAAGACTGCTCACATCGCTGCTGCTGGTGGCCGGCCTGTCAATGCAGGCGCAGGTGCACCGCTATGCCTACAAGAACCCCACGGAGGGAGAGTTTCCCATACTGGCATGGTTTTCCATACTGCCCGAAAGCAACCTCACACCCGAGCGCTACGAAGAAATGCGCAACGCGGGGTTCAACATCTCGTTCTCGCACTTCAGCACCGCCGAACAGCTGGAAAAAGGCTTGCAGGCATGCCGGGGCACGGGCGTGAAGATAATGGCCACATGCAAGGAGTTGGAAAAAGAAACCGCCGCGACGGTGAACCGCTTCAAGAACGACCCCATGCTGGCCGGATGGTTCCTGCGCGACGAGCCTACGGTGCACGGCTTTGCCGAACTGAGGGAATTTCGCGACCGCGTGTACGCGGCCGACACCACGCACACCGTTTACCTCAACCTGCTGCCGAGTATTGTGAATCCCAAAGACCTTGGCACGAAGGATTACGAGGAATACGCGCAACGATTCGTAGACGAAGTGGCGCTGCCGCAGATTTCCTACGACTTCTACCCCATAGTGGACGAAGGCGGAAAGATACACGTGCGCCCGGAGTTCTATGAAAACCTCGAAGTGGTGCGCAAGGTGGCGCAAAGGAACGGAATGCCGTTCTGGGCATTCGTGCTAAGCACCGCACACGACCCTTATCCGCTGCCAACAGCCACGCACATGCGCCTTGAAGCGTTCAGCGCGCTGGCCTACGGCGCACAGTGCATACAATACTTCACTTACTGGACGCCGATTGGAACGGTATGGAACTTCCACAACGCACCTATCGCCAAAGACGGGCGACGCACACACGTATATTATCTTATAAAAGACCTGAACCGCGAGATTCAGAACCTCGCGCCCGTATTCCTCGGGGCGGAAGCCGCAGGCGTGTGGCACACCGGAAGCATACCGCAGGGCACTACACAGCTGCAAACGCTGCCAGCACCGTTCACGCGCGTGGAAGCCGACGGGCAGGGCGTATTAGTGTCGCACCTCGTGAACGGCAAAAGGCAATACCTCATGATTGTGAACCGCGATATCGACAACGCGCAGAACGTTACGATAGAACACTCCCGCACAGTGAAGCGCATAATGCCCGACGGCACGGAGCGCAAGGAGAAGACAAACGGCGCATGCACCATGCCGCTCGCCCCGGGCGACTACCTGCTTTACAGGTTCGAGTAACGCTACGCCAAATACATGAAAACAAAAACGCATTCCCTGCTATTCCCTACACAAGCAAGACGCATGACACGAAACATCTTAGCCGCACTATTCCTGTCGGCATGCATAATGGCAAACGCGCAGGTTAACAGGCATGCCTACAGGAACCCCACGGGCAAGGAGTTCCCTATACTGGCATGGTACTCCGTATTGGGCGACGGCAACATCACGCCCGAACGTTACAAAGAACTGCGCAACGCGGGATTCAATATATCGTTCTCGCACTTTTACGACATCGAAGACATGGCCAAAGGACTCGAAGCCGCACAAGGCACAGGCGTAAAGCTAATGGTGATGTGCGACGAACTCGAAAAGAACACGGCCGAGACGGTAAACCGTTTCAAGAACGACCCCATGGTGGCGGGATGGTTCCTGCGCGACGAACCGACGTCGCACGAGTTCGGGCGGCTGCGCGAGTTCCGCGACCGCGTGTACAGCGCCGACACCACGCACACCGTTTACCTGAACCTGTTCCCGAGCTACGGCGACCCGGCTGTGCGCAACGACTTCCTCGGGGCAGAAAGCTACGAGGACTATGCCGACAAGTTTGTAAAGGAAGTGGGACTGCCGCAGATTTCATACGACTTCTACCCCGTAATCGAAGACGTGAAGGAAAACTACGTGCGCCCGTACTTCTACGAAAACCTCGAAGTGATACGCCGCGTGGCACGCAGGCACGACATGCCGTTCTGGGCTTTCGTGATGAGCACGGAGCACGGGCCTTATCCGCTGCCCTCGGGTGCACACCTGCGATACGAGGCGTTCAGCGCGCTGGCCTACGGCGCACAGTGCATACAGTATTTCACATACTGGACGCCCATCGACCCGCACTTCAACTACCGTAACGCCCCAATATCGAAAGACGGGCGGCGCACGCACGTGTATTACCTGGCCAAAGAGTTGAACCGCGAGATTCAGAACCTTGCCTTCGTGTTCCTCGGGGCTGAGGCCGTGGACGTATGGCACACGGGAAGCTACATTCCCAAAGGCACGACGCCGCTGCAAACACCGCCCGCGCCGTTTACGGACATCAAAGTGGACGGCGAAGGGATTGTGGTGTCGCACCTGGTGAACAGCGGCAGCCATTACCTCATGATAGTGAACCGCGACATAAACCGCGCGCAGAACGTGACGATAGAAAACAGCAAGGCAGTGAAACGCATAATGCCCGACGGCTCGCAAAAACGGGAAAAGAGCGGCAGACGCACCTTGCCCCTCGCGCCCGGCGGTTACCTGCTCTACAAATTTGCATAACGACACGGCGGGAAGCCGCGGCGCAACGCACTGTCCAACACCAAACCGAAACATAAAACGATACCCGTTCGGAGAAATCCCGGACGGGTATCGTTTTGGGTTAAAACACATGGGACGCAAGAAAAAATATGTCTGACATATTTCGAAATAGGTCAGACATATTTTAAATTATCTCAGACATATTTTCCGGCCCTTGAAAACCGGGCTTCCGCACAACAGACAAAGGCGGAGAAAATACATACACACCCCGAACGGCAACCGGAACGCAACGCTGGACGGCGGCAAAATTTTTGCGCACTACGGGATTTTCGGAATACAAAAACATAACTTTACCCGCAAAACGAAACACCACCCACAATGAGCCGGAACAAAGCCATTTGGCTGGCGCGACTGTTGTTCAGACGCGGACAGCTGACCAAAGACGAAATACTCGACGCATGGGGACGCTGCGACGAAAACGCCCGGCGTATGGCCCCAAGCACGTTTTATGACAACCGACACCTGCTCGAAGAGCGTTTCGGAATAAAACTGAAATGCGAGAGCGGATATTACAGCCTCGACCTGCGCGACGGAAGGGAAAGGGATTTCATGAAACAGCTGTTCAGGTACGACGATACGGCGCACGACAGCGCACCGGCGATATACATAGACGAGCAACTGCCGGCCGGCTACAGACACGTGGCCGCCATAACTGAAGCAATGGAAAGGCGCCTGTGGCTCGAAACGGAATACGAACCGTTCGACAAACCGGGATATACCACTGCGCTTGCACCCTACTGCCTGCGGACGTTCAGGGGGCGGTGTTACGTGGTGGGACTATCGGAGCGGCACAACGGAATACGCACTTTCGCACTCGACCGCATTGCGCGGGCACGCATTACGGAACGCACGTTCCGGACGGACAGCCATTTCAGTGCGGCACGGTATTTTGCAAACAGTTTCGGGGCTTACGGCGGAATGGACCTGAAAGCGGAACACATAGTAATAGACGCCGACACACGTGCAGCGGCTTACCTGCGCACCCGTCCCCTGCACGACTCGCAACGCGAGGTATGCAGAGCCGACAGCACGCACAGGAACAAAACTGCCGGAGAAAAACGCCGGCAACATTCGCAGGAAACGCCACTGAAGAATATTTATCGTGACAACAACACAAAAGAGGAGGAATATCCGTATCGCTTTGAAATGGACGTGGCCATATCGGCCGACTTCGTGCGCGAACTGCTGTATTACGGCAACGAGATACGAATTGCCCAACCGGCGGCCTTGCAGGAAATGATACTTGAAGCGGCGGAAAAAACCGTTGCCGTGTACCGCAGACATTGAAAATTCCGTTGCCACCACCTCGCCGCTATGGAGATGAGATAAATCTCCACTGTTTTCTGTTTGACGTTACGCAATGGATGATTAGGTAGTGTTTCATTTAGTGTGTCCGAGGCAAGTCTTCAGACCTCTTAGTAATGCAAATATATTAATTTATCGGTTAT
>URSZ01000032.1 GCA_900550635.1 uncultured Prevotella sp.
GGAGGGGGCGAAAAAAAGGTCGGACATATTTTAAAATTCCTCGGACCTTTTTTAAATTTTCTCGGACATATTTTTTCTTTGCTCCAATGCCCGCTTTTGCACACCCCGCAACAAAGACACAAAAACGTGTGAAAAATCCGAGGCGTTTTACACGCCCCGGAAAATGAATATTCACGTCTTTCACACGTGCAAAGTATGTCGTAAAACATGCCGTACCCATACCTCCATAACGCACCACGCACCCGGGGCGGAGCAAGTCGGACGGATTGCAGCGCAGGGCGCGGCGGGAATGCGTCAACCGGCCACCGTGAGCACGCCCTCGAATACAAGGCGTGCGGCCTCGCGCATTACGCATTCGCACTTCTGCCTCATTTTTGAATCCGAGGCTTTTGCCGAAGCATGGCAGCACGCTCGCAGTGAGCTCCCGCAGAGCGAACAGGCTGCTTGGCAAGGTGGGCATGTTGCAGGCTTAGTCAATCATGAATCAGGCAGGAGAACGTTGCCTGCTCGCAGAAAAAGTGTGGCATGGCGAACGGTTCTTTGGACTTGTTCTTTATTAATCTGCATTTGGCGTGCATTCGCGCATCGAGCTTCATGTACTCATCATTTCTGGAATATGGCAACCACCTGGCGAGCAAAAGGTTCTCGTATTGCCCCGTGATTTTACCGTCACGTTTGGAAGCCATAATAGAATAAATGCCGCCGTCCGGGCCTTTCTTGATATAATAAGGTGATACCACAAGCCCCATTTCCGTGTTGCCGTTATTTATGCCTGTTGGCGGGTCGGTCTGGAACAAGCCTTTCAAAATGAAATTTGCCTGCAATTCGCGAAGTTCGGTGTCGCCGGTATAATATTTTGACTCTTCCTTATTTTTCGCATAACGTTCGCTAAAACGAAACGTGCAAAACATATCTCCTTTGCGGGTGGTGTGCACAACCCCGTCGTCATTGGTAATGTAAGTTCCCAAAGGCCTGGTCCCCGCGTCGTGCATTAAAAACAATATATGCCCGGAATAACGGTATCCCTGTTTCGAAGGCGTAGGAATAACCGGGTCGGCCTTTTTCCACTCGGCTTCGACAAGTTTATATTTAATTGTGCTGGCCGAGGGATTTGCCACATCCACGCGCGCCGTGTAAGTGAGCCGTGCCTTGTCGGCGGCGGTGCATTGCGTCGGGCTGAACGAACGGGCGTAAACATCGGCCTCGCCTTTCAGCGTGTATTTGCCCTCCTTGCCGAACAAACGGTTGTGGAGCACTACGGTGTTGTATGTTGCACGCTCGTTTATTGAGTCCTTGCGCACCGGACTGAAGCCGTCTGTATTGTCGGGCTTAAGAAAAAGGCTTAGCTTAATAAGCCGTTTGTCGTTAATGCAGGTGTCGGCCGACACGGCAACATTTGCACGCACCGTAACCTTGTGCCCGTTGTAATCGATTTTGCTTTCCGGCAAATCAGCCTCCTCATACTTCAACATCTTGCTCCAGGGGAACTCAACAATGTCATATCTTTCCGACGGTTCCCAAGCCGTGTTTTTCCCGCTGTTGCCGTCGGCTTCGTCGCTGTCTTGCGCTGCTGCACATAGCGGCATTAAGCACAGTACAAGCAATAATAGTTTGGATTTTGTTTTCATGACACTTTGTATTTCGGTTAATTATAAGGCGCTCGTGCACCTTGCATTTATTGTCCGAAAATTAGCACTTTAGAAGTTAACCGCCAAATTATCTTGCATAAAAAAAAGATTTTCTTGCAAAAGAAAAATATGACAAGATTGGGTGTTAGGAAAACCGGGGTGAAAAGCGGCACATCCGAGCTGCTTTACATTACCACATGTCCGCAAGAAAACGATTCCACTCAGCAACAAACAGCCATACGCTTGCCTGGCTTCGATTCTTCAATCCCATAAACTTCCGCCTGCTTGCAACATATCAATTCATCCGCTATGCAAAATTCCTCCCATGAACGGAACAGCATTCTCACGTATCGACAAATTGCCACCAGTATAAATAACACGACAACATCGTTGCGATGAATAAATATGCAGGCGCGGAGTTTTGAGGCGGGGAAACGGGGCTGGAAAATGCAGACAAAGAAAGCGGGGATTTTTGCTGCACACTGCGGGTTTTCGGAAACGCTTTATCCATGCGGGTTTGGAAGGGACGAAAAAAAGGTCGGACATATTTTAAAATTCCTCGGACCTTTTTTAAATTTTCTCAGACCTATTTTTTCTTTGCTCCTACCTGCCCCTTTGCACACCCCGCAACAGAGACACAAAAACGTGTGAAAAATCCGGAGCGTTTTTTCCACCTACAAAAATGAATATTCATCTGCCATTTCCGCGCCGGACCTTTACGAACACATGCGGATGAGCAGCGCAGCAAGGCACGCCCCTGTCGCACTGTTATATTATGTATTAAATTATCTGAAACACTATTGTCTTTAAAAGTTTTAATTATATCTTTGCACCATGGGAATTCTGTATGTTGTGCCCACTCCGGTGGGCAACTTGGAAGACATAACCCAGCGGGCGCTCAGGGTTTTGCGCGAAGTGGACCTCATACTGGCCGAAGACACGAGGACTTCGGGCATACTGCTAAAGCACTACGGCATAAGCAACAAACTGTGCGCGCACCACAAGTTCAACGAGCACCAGACGGCGCACGCCTTTGCCGCCCGCATAGCCGGCGGCGAGAACATGGCCCTGATAACCGACGCCGGCACACCCGGAATAAGCGACCCCGGCTTCATGCTCGTGCGCGAATGCGCGGAGCTGGGCGTAAGGGTGGAATGCCTGCCCGGAGCTACGGCTTTCGTGCCGGCATTGGTGGACTCGGGGCTGCCCTGCGAGAGGTTTGCCTTCGAAGGCTTCCTGCCAGCAAAGAAAGGGCGCAACACCCACCTTGCGGCACTGGCCGAAGAAGAACGCACCATGGTGCTGTACGAATCGCCCTACCGCATTGTAAAAACACTGGCGCAACTGGCCGAAACGTTAGGCGGCAGCCGGCGTGCCTCGGTTACGCGCGAAATATCGAAAGTGCACGAGGAAACCGTGCGCGGCACACTCGAAGAAATCCTGTCCCACTTCCAAAGCAACGAGCCGCGGGGCGAGTTCGTGATAGTAGTGGAAGGACTTAACCGCAAACAAAAAAACAAAGAAGTATAATCACATTTCATATCATGAAAAAAGCATTAATTGCATTCATGGCGGCAGGACTGCTGGCATCATGCAACGAAGGAACAAACACACAGCAAGCAAAGTCGGACAACACGGTCGACTCGCTAATCGGAGTAATAAACCAAAAAGACAATGAGCTGAACGACATCCTGAGCACGTTCAACGACATACAGGAGGGCTTCCGCCAGATAAACGAAGCCGAAGGGCGCGTGAACATCGAACGCGGCAAGGGCGAAAAATCGGCCAAGGACGACATAATGGAGAGCATTTCCTTCATCCGCCGCACCATGGAGGTGAACCGCGAACGCATTGCCAAACTGAAACAGCAACTCAAGACAAGCTCGTTCAACACCGATAAACTGCAACAGACAATCGAAGGGCTGAGCAACGAACTGGAGCAGAAATCCGAACAAATAAAACAACTGCAAAGCGAACTCGAAGCCAAGAATATACACATAGCCGAGCAAGACAAGCAGATTACCGACCTGAACACTAACGTAAACACCCTGACAACAGAAAATGCCGACAAGGCACGCACCGTGGAACGCCAGGACAAGCAGCTCAACACGGCCTGGTACGTGTTCGGCACTAAAAAGGAACTCAAGGAACAGCGCATACTCCAAAGCGGCGACGTGCTGAAGAGCAGCAATTTCAACAAAGACTACTTTACGAAAATCGACATCCGCGTGGACAAGGTAATAAAACTCTACTCGCGGAGCGCAAAACTGCTCACCACGCACCCCGCCGGCTCGTACACGCTCGAGCGCGACGCACAGAAAATGTACACGCTGCGCATAACCGACCCCACGAAGTTCTGGAGCGTAAGCAAATATCTCGTAGTGGTAGTGAAATAAGCACTGCACGTCGGGATGAAAGGCGCGGCCCCAACGCCGCACCTTGCCGGCAAACCGCCAGCACACGCGGCAGCCGGCGAATCTCACTTTAAAACACATATATGAGCGACATTGTAATTATTGCCATTCTTATTGCGGTTAACGCCTTCTTTTCGTTATCCGAAGTAGCATTGATATCAGCACGCAAAAGCAGGCTCGACGCGCAGGCCCGACAAGGCAACCGCTCCGCCGCAGCCGCACTGAAACTTACAAAAGATCCGAACTGTTTCCTCTCGACCATACAAGTAGGAATAACCGTAATATCCATACTTACCGGTATATTTTCGAGCAATGAGTTTGCCGTAAGTTTCGGCGAACTGCTCGCCACGCTCGGCATAGGCAGCAACTACGCATACCTCGCAGCACAAGCGATAATAGTGGTAGTGGTGACATACCTGTCGTGCGAACTGGGCGAACTTGTGCCCAAACGCATAGGACTGGGGCGCGCAGAAGCAATGGCAAAATTCACCGCGCCGGCAATGCTCCTGTTCTTCTACATGACAAGACCCATTGTATGGCTGCTTTCAAAGAACACAGACCTTGTAATGCGGATACTGCACTTAGACAAAGAGGAACGAGGCATAACCGAAGAGGAAATAAAATCGATAATACAGGAAGGCACCGACGCAGGCGAGGTGCAGGAAGTGGAGCAAGACATCATGGAGCGGGCACTGGCCCTCGGAGACCAGACAGTAGAGCAGCTCATGACACACAGAAGCGACATAACTTTTCTCGACATGGACATGACAGCCCAGGAAATCGAGAAAATCATAACCGAAGACACACACGCGGCATACCCCGTGATAGGCGACGACCCCGACGAGGTAATGGGAATCATAACCGTGAAAGACCTTATACCGCGCCTCTGGAAAAAAGACTTCTCGCTGAAACAGATATTGCAGAAACCGCTTTACTTCCCCGAGAACATGACAGCCTACAAGGCTCTTGAAGAACTGAAGCGGAGCAAATTCAACCGGGCGCTCGTGGTTGACGAGTTCGGAAGCGTGCAAGGCATAATCGTACTGCGCGACATAATGGAAGGGCTCGTAGGCCAGATACCCGATTACAGCGAAGCGCCCGACATATTCGAAAACGCCGACCACAGTTCGTGGACAGTGAGCGGGCAATGCCAGTTCTACGACTTTCTGGCCTACTTTGACGAAGAAGACCTCTACACACCCGACTACAACACAGTGGGCGGGCTAATACTCGATCTGCTCGAGCACATACCCACCGTTGGCGAAAAAGTAGAATGGAACAACTTCATGTTCCGCGTAACCTCGATGGACGGCACGAGGATAAACAACATACTCGTGCGCAAAAAAGCCCCTGAAAACAAAGAGGAAGAATAAGAAGAACAAGATGAAAATAAGCGAAATGCTCAAGAGCTGCAAGTCGACGGCTTTTTCATTCGAACTGCTGCCGCCGCTGAAAGGCAACAGCCTTGAAAGCCTTACAAATACAATCGACAAGCTCAAAGAGTTCAACCCGAAATACATAAATATCACCACCCACAGGAGCGAAGTCTTCTACCGCGACATGGGCAACGGCCTTTTCAAAGCCGAAAACATACGCCGCCGTCCGGGAGCCGTGGCCGTGGCCGCCGCCATACAGCAACGCTACGGAATACCCGTGGTGCCGCACATACTATGCAGCGGGTTTACGAGAGAAGAAACCGAATACGTGCTGCTCGACCTTCAGTTCCTGGGCATTAACAACCTGTTCCTGCTGCGCGGCGACAAAGCCAAAAACGAAAAGACCTACAAACCCGTTGAAGGCGGGAACGCCCATGCCACCGACCTGGAAGAGCAGGTGAACCGTTACAACGAAGGCTATTTCATAAACGGCGACAAGGTTAACTATATAGGCGAGAAATTCGACTATGGCGTAGCATGCTATCCCGAGAAGCACGAAGAAGCTCCAAACATGGAAACCGACCTCGCGTGGTTCAAACGCAAGGCGGAACTTGGCGCCGGATACGCGGTAACACAAATGTTCCTCGACAACGAAAAGTATTACCGCTTCGTGGAAAGCGCAAAAAATGCAGGAATAAACATACCTATAATACCGGGAATAAAACCGCTCACCAAGTTGTCGCAACTCACAGTGCTGCCAAAGACATTCCACTGCGACATACCCAACGAGCTAACCGTCGAAATACAGAAATGCAAAAGCGACGACGAAGTACGCGAGCTTGGTGTGGAATGGTGCACGGCACAATGCAAGGACCTGATAAAACACGGGGTGCCGAGCATACATTTCTACGCCCTTTCGGCAGCAGACAGCGTGAAACGCGTGGCTGAAGCAATATATTGAGCCGAAGAAAGGCGTACCCGCACACGGGAATAACGCTGTTTGATACCCTGCACGCAAAAGCAGCAGGAAATATGCAACGCCGGTGTCCGGTTCTTTATAACCCCTCCGGGAGAAAGAAAAAAATATGTCTGACATATTTCGAAATAGGTCAGACATATTTTAAAATACCTCAGACATATTTTTTCGGAGGTGTATTCCCCGGAACAGGAAAGCAGACAGCAACACGGGTACAATATACATCCGGAACAAGTCCGGCGGCACGGCTTACCACTCACCGGTCTTACACATTAACGAGAGAAAACAAAACGCCGGAATCACAAAAACGGCACAGCAATAAAAGGGCAACGACTTAAACCACCGCATGAAATTCAACGAAGTAATAGGCCAGAAAGAAGTATGCAGGCACCTCGTAATGCAAGTGCGCGAGGACCGCATACCGCACGCGCAACTCCTGTGCGGTCCTGAGGGCTGCGGCAAGTTTGCAATAGCCTTGGCTTATGCCACATACCTGCTGTGCAAGAACCCGGGCGACGACAGTTGCGGCGAATGCCCGTCGTGCGCGAAAATCAACACGCTCGGCCATCCCGACCTGCATTTCATATACCCCACCATAAAGAAACTCACCTGCGACAGCCTTTCCAACAAATGGAAAGACATGATTTCAAGCTCGCCCTACTTCACCCTCGACGACTGGCTTGAAGCAATGGGCGCAGGAAACCAGCAACCGGTAATCTACCAGCAGGAAAGCGACATAATACAGCAGAAAATATCGCTAAGCTCAAGCGAAGGCGGACGAAAGGTAATAATAATCTGGCTGCCCGAACGCATGAACGCCGCCACGGCAAACAAAATGCTGAAAATACTCGAGGAACCTCCTGCCGGCACAGTATTCCTGCTCGTTAGCGAAGAACCGGAAATGATTCTGCAAACAGTGCTAAGCCGCACGCAGCGCGTAAACATCCCCCCACTCCATACTGAAGAAATAAAAAACGCGCTATGCGAGCTGAACAGCATTAACGAAGAAGACGCCGTGCGCATAGCCCGCCTTACAAACGGGAATTACGTGGAGGCGCAGAAGATAATACGCACCAACCAGGACGCACAACTCTTTTTCGACGAGTTCGTGCTGCTAATGCGCATGGCATACATCAGAAACGTAAAGGCACTGCTCGAATGGAGCGAACAGGTGGCCTCGTGGGGAAGGGAAAAACAAAAGGGATTCCTCGATTACGCGCAAAGAATGGTGCGCGAGAATTTCATCTACAACTTCCACCGCCCCGAACTCAACTACATGAACAGCGAAGAAAGCAATTTTGCACTTAAATTCTCGAGGTTCATAAACGAAAGAAACGTCATAGGCATAGCCGAAGAACTTGAACACGCGCAGCGCGACATAACGCAAAACGCAAACGCACGACTCGTATTCTTCGACTTCGCCCTGAAAATAATAGTGCTCATACGCCGTTGAAAAAACAAGCGGCACGCATATATATAATTAAATCTACAGCATGCACGTCACACTACGGTAAAACAATGCCTCGCAGACACCAATGCTGAAAACGAAGATAAAAACATGGCAAACGACTTCCTACCTTGCGGAAAACTCCGCGGCCTTTGTGCAAAAGGCTGCGGCCGCCAGGACAACCAACTCAACACATACGATTACTTTGCCGACATACCCGGCAACGAATCAACTACCGACCTCGTAGAAGTACAATTCAAAAACACTCATAAGGCATACTTTCACAACAGCAACAACCTGCCGCTGCAAAAAGGAGACATCGTTGCCGTTGAAGCCTCGCCCGGACACGACATAGGAACAGTAACGCTTACGGGAAGGCTCGTGCCGCTGCAAATGCGCAAGGCAAACCTTAAGCCAAACACCGAAATACGTCGCATATACCGCAAGGCGCGTGCCGTAGACATGGAAAAATACGAGGAAGCAAAAGCCCGCGAGCACGACACGATGATTCGCTCAAGGCAAATCGCTGCCGGTTTGGGGCTGCAAATGAAAATAGGAGACGTTGAATTCCAAGGCGACGGCAACAAAGCAATCTTCTATTACATAGCCGACCAGCGCGTTGACTTCCGCCAGCTGATAAAGGTGCTTGCCGAAGAATTCCACGTGCGTATAGAAATGAAACAGATTGGAGCACGGCAGGAAGCAGGACGCATTGGCGGAATCGGACCGTGCGGACGGGAGATGTGCTGTGCTACATGGATGAAAAACTTCGCCTCAGTTTCAACAAATGCCGCGAGATTCCAGAACATATCCCTAAACCCGCAAAAACTCGCAGGCCAATGCGCAAAACTTAAATGCTGCCTGAACTACGAAGTAAACACATACGTCGAGGCTGTTAAGAAAATGCCCGGCCGCGACGTTACCTTAGAAACAAAGGATGCCGTTTATTACCTTTTCAAGGCCGACCCGCTTTCCAAGGAAGTAACCTATTCAACCGACAAGAACATTCCGGCAAACCTTGTTGTGATACCTGCTTCACGAGCTTTCGAAGTCATTTCGATGAACCGCCGGGGCGAAAAGCCCGAAAGCCTGAACAAAGAGGCTATCAGGACAAAACCCGTGCACACCGACCTGGCCGAGCAAGACAGCCTGACACGTTTCGACAAGGCAAAGAGGCGCAAAAAGAAACGTCGCGACAACAACAGGCAGCGTCAGCAAGGAGGCAAAGACAAGGCGCAGCAATGAAAAAGCCATTAGCCATAATGGTTGCGGCAACGGCAGTGTGCCTGTTTGCTTTGTCGTGCGAGCGGACTTCAATGCTGCATACTTACCGCCATACGCCTGTAAACGGGTGGGAGCAAAGCGACGTGCTCACCTACGACATAGACACCGTAAGGCAGGCGGGCACCTACAACCTGGATGTAGGTGTAAGGACCACGAACGCCTTTCCTTATAAAAAGCTATGGCTTGTTGTGGAACAGCATTTCACCAATCCCGCAATGAGCCGGGCCGACACGCTGGCGTGCAGCTTCGTAAACGATGAAGAAGACCGTAACGGGAAAGGCACAAACACGTACCAGTACACATTCAGCCTTGGCAAAATAAAGCTGGAACGACAGCAAACGGGCAAAATATCAATACGCCACATCATGCGCCGAGAGATGATACCCGGCGTGTCCGACATAGGGATAAACATATACCACTGACATTTTTTTTATGCGATTTGAAAAACTTTTTGCCGTCATTTCGTTTTCAATTTTCTTTCTTACTGCCTGCAACAAGGTAGAATACCATCCTTACGACGGAAGTATAAATGGCAAGACCGGAATAAACAAAAAGAACATCGCCCTAATCGAAAAAGCATGTGCCGCCAAGGACACCGTAAGGTTTGCAGTAATAAGCGACACGCAGGGATGGCTGGACGAGACGGCCAGAATTGTAAAATCGATAAACTCGCGGCAGGACGTGGATTTCACCTTGCACCTCGGCGACCTCAGCGATTTCGGATTGACCAAGGAATTCGAGTGGCAGCGCGACTGCCTTGAAAAACTCGCACGCCCATACGTGTGCCTGATAGGCAACCACGACTGCCTGGCAACAGGCGAATACGTGTTCAAAAAGATTTTCGGCGACATCAACTTTGCCTTCACGGCCGGGAAAACGCGTTTCGTTTGCCTTAACACCAACAGCCGTGAATTTGACCACACGACATCCGTTCCCGACTTCAGTTTCATTAAGGAGCAGCAGGAAATATTCCCCGCCGAGGCCGTGAACACCGTGGCCGCCATGCACGCTCCGCCCACTTCGGAACAGTTCGACAACAACATAAGTCCGTATTTTGAATACGAGCTGCTCAGTTTTCCAAACCTTCTGTGCTGCATTCACGGCCACAACCACCACAACAGCGCCAAAGACCTGTTCAGCGACGGGAACATTTACTACGGCGTGGCAAGCGCTTCGAAACTGTCATACTACATCTTCACCGTTTTCCCCGAAGGATATACCTATGAGACCATCGACTGCTAAACTGCGCGCCATAGTGCTTGCCATGGCCGGCTGCGTGGTTCAAGCACTGCCATGCGCGGCCTCGTTGCCTCCCGCTACGCCGTGCAGCGTAGCAGACAGCCTTATGCCCGCTTGCCCGGGCGATACTGCAACCGCCGACTCCTTGCCGCCGACACCTGTACCAGCAAACGGAAACAGCGAACGCTACGAAAAACATGTGCGCCGCGCGCGCCACTTCTGGCGCGTCATTACCCCGAGGCGCACAGTCCTGCAATATGCCGGGGGAATAGGCCTCGTTTCGGCCGGCGTGGGATGGATGTACGGCCCGCGCAAGGTTTGGGAGACCGACTTCCTCATCGGCTTCGTGCCGTCGTACAATACAGGAGGCACCAAGGTAACACTTACTCTCAAGCAGACTTACGCCCCGTTCAACGTGCAGATAAACAAGTTATTCAGCTACCAGCCGCTGGCCTGCGGCCTGTACCTGAACTCCATATTCGGCGAAGAGTTCTGGACAAGCGAACCGAAACGTTACCCCGAGCATTACTATGGTTTTTCGACAGGAATACGGGCGGGCATAAACCTCGGCCAAAGGATTAAGCTGAACATTCCGCCCATGCGCCGGCGCTGGTGCAGGGAAATAATATTCTATTACGAGGCCAACACGTGCGACTTGTACCTCGTTTCGTTTTTCAAGAACAAGGATGTTTCATTCTGGGACATACTCAATTTTTCGTTCGGACTTAAATTCACCGTTTTCTAAAGCGTGCCGCTTAATGCCGGCACAGGCGGAGCGCATGGCCCTGCACTCGTGCCGACCGCGAAAACAGACATACGTGACACAAAAACCGGGGCCGTAAAATACCGTTTTTGCTCCCGAAAAATTGAAAACTGTTTTTCAGTGCATTATACCCACATAGGAGAAAGAAAAAAAATACAAGGCACATATTTCAAAATATGTCCGACCTTTTTTAAAATTCCTCAGACCTTTTTTTCGCCCCCTGAAAACCCGTTTGAAAATTGCTTGAAAAAAGCGGACAATAAAAGACAACTCGCTTCAACCTTACCGGTTGTGGCAAAAAAGTTCCGCACTCGGGGGTGCGCATTCCGCACGCCCCTGCCCTATTTCACACCAACGGCAGGCATATTAAGCATAACCGGAAGACGTTGCTTGTTTTACTACAGAAGCGGCGAAAGCAGCCTTACGAAACTCTCGCAAACCTTGCGCAGACGTGTGCGCCTGCCCCACGTTTCCTTGTCTATCACAACGCAATCCTTGGAATCATCTTCGAAATTAGACTTCAGCTTGCGCGCAAAATCGCCGTCGAACACAAAAGCGTTTACCTCGAAGTTATCCTCGAAACTGCGGAAATCGGTATTCGTCGAACCCACCGTTGAAAGCTCGTCGTCCGACACAAAATACTTGGCATGCAGGAAACTCTTCGTATAAGAATATATCTTAACCCCGGCCTCGAGCACGTCATCGTAATACGACGCATTGGCAGCCTTGAGCCAGAAGCGGTCGGGTTCGGAAGGCACCATCAGACGCACGTCCACACCCGACGCCGCCGCCATCTGCAGGGCATTCAGCACCTGTTCGGTGGGCATGAAATAAGGCGTGGCCAGATAAAAATACCTCTTGGCATTGAGAATGGCCCACACAAAGCCGTTCATTATGTTGGGCCATTTCGACGCCGGCGACGCCGACACCACTTGCACCATAGCCCGGCCTTCCACATCGTCGGGAACGGGAGGATAATAACATGAGCCTTCGAGCTTCTCCCCGTTATTGAAAAACCAGTCGGTTATAAAAACCTGCTGCAAGCCGTAAACGGCGCTTCCGCGCAGGCGCAGGTGCATATCGTGCCAGCCCTCGCCTTTATATCCGTACAAATAACGCAAAGCGATGTTCATGCCGCCCACATATCCCGTAACGCCGTCTATCACAGCAATCTTGCGGTGGTTACGATAGTTCACGCGGCGTGCAAACCTTGCAAAACGCACCGGCATAAAGCCGCGCACTATTACACCGGCAGCCGCCATTTCGTCGTAAAAACGCTGCTTGACCGACCAGCAACCCACGTCGTCGTACATGAAACGCACCTCTACACCCCGCCTTACCGCGTCGATAAGGCAATCGCGCACCAGCCGCCCAAGCGCGTCGTTCTCGAAAATGAAATACTCCATGTGGATATAATGCTTCGCGCGGGCGATGTCGCGTATAAGGGCCGTAATCTTATCGAAGCCTGAACTGTAAAGCGTGATGTCGTTGCGCGAAAACGGCGGGGCGTATATCTGTTCGAGGAAAAAGTAGCTCAACGCACGGTACTGCACGGGAACACTCACCGTTTCGAGAGGTAGGTAGCGGGAAAGGGTCTTGCGGTTCAGCAGGTCGATTTCGCGCCGTTGGAGCATACGCTCCTTGCGCACGTCCTGCCCGAAAAAATAAAAAAGTATGATTCCTACCACCGGAAGGGCTATCAGCACCAGTACCCACGCCATGGTCTTAACCGGCTGGCGCTTTTCGAGTATTACCACAACTATCGTACCTGCCACTACAAGGAAGTACAACAGCACTACAACCCGGAGCACTATATAGGAAAGCATACCTGCATAGACTTAACTCCACAAAGATAAAGTTTTTTTCTATGCCGCAAGCCAAAAGCGCACTATATGCACGAGTATTTGCATGTTTGGCCGGGAAATTTGTCTGCAACACCTGCTCCCGTGCCTTTACCCGTTGCAGAAAAAAAGAAAAGCGGGTGATTCACATCAGCCGCTTTCATAAATACTAACTAATAACAAAATTACTATGAAAGGATATCATAGAAAAAAACGAGAGAATGAATAATTGTTAGACCATTTACTTTTTAACGTATGTTACCCATTTAATATTGTATTTTATCTTCTAATTTTCACTCGTATGTTTTTTTATGTTAGCATAATATTACCTGCGCATACGTCCTCCGGGCCTTCCCGGGCCTCGGCGCGGGCCCGGCCCGCGGTCGTTGTTATCCTCATAAGAGCGCTTCCCGCCGAAAATGTTCAAACGGTAAAGGAACTTCACCAGAAGATATGAGTTTATACTGTTGTTCCACGTATCCGAACGCATTTGCGCGTTGATAGTACGCGACACATTGCTCTGCTCATGCAGTATGTCATAAAGCTGTACCGACAGCGTGGCGGCATTTCCCTTGAGGAAGCTCTGCGAGAGCTGCGCGTTCCAGATAAGTTCGTTCGTGTTCATCGAAGCGTCGGAATATCCGCGGCGCGAATTCATCCTGATGTCCGTTGAAATCTGCATGTTCCAGTCGAAACTGACATTGGCCGTTGCACCGTAGTTGAAGTTCCACGTATCCATGTTGGCGTTCGTCTGGAGTTTGTTGCGCGAGTGCTGATAGTTGAACCCGCCGTTCACGCCGACCTCGAGAAGTCCCGTGCGGTAAGTAAGGCGCAGATTTTCGCCCAGGCCGAGCGTTTTTGTAACGTTCTTGCGGCTTACCGTGTCGTTGCCCGTGCTTACGTAGCCCACGCTGTTGTTGTAGCTTATGTTGGTGAACGTAACGAAGTTCCAGCTTTTATCAGGACCGAAAGCCGTGTTGAACATCATGTCGGACCCAATGTTCCAGTTTCCGTTTATGTTTTCGGGGCGCGTAGTCCTTACACCGGTTTTCTCGTCGTAATGCATGGCGTTGCTTATGCTGTTGGACGTCTGTCCGAACCTGATGTTCGCCATCCAGCCCATTTGGCGGTCGACGATGTAGTTATTGTAGAACAGGCTCAGGTTGTTGCTCCACGAAGGTTTCAACCCGGGGTTACCCCTTGAGATGTAGAGCGGGTCGGAGTCGTCGGTTACATCGAGGAGGTCGGTCATCGAAGGCTGCGACGAAGAACCGCGGTAACGGAAGTCTAACTGCGAGGTTTCCGATATTTTGTAGCGGAAGCGTATGTTAGGCGAAAGGTTGAACACGTTGCGTGTAACGACGGTATCGAGCTTGTCTTTCTGATAGCTCAGCTTAGTGCGCTGCGGCTGCATGTCGATTGCTGCGTGCGCTTGAATCGTTTTTGTATTGTAGCGCAGTCCTACTCCTATTCTGTGGGTATAGTTCTTATATGTGGCATACTGGCTGTTGCGCACGTTAAGAGCATAGCGGAGCGAGTCAGCGTCGGTGGGATATGTTCCGAGCGCGGGGTTATACATGTCCCGCCAGCCTTGGAGCGAGTCGAGCTGGTATAGCGAGCGGTCGTTGCTGGAATACGAGTAGTCGTACTGATAGTTGAACTGCGCGTGCAGGTTCTTGACGATTGGTTCGCTGTAACTCAGGCGTGCGCCGTAGTTCCAGTTTTTCGACGGGCTGTTGGTGTATTGGTTTGAAAACTGGCGGTTGTTGCCGTCGGTGCGCTGGAAGTATTGTATGTCGCTTCGCGAGAAGTTGCGGCTCTTGCTGTCGCCATATCCGCCCCAGAAGGAGAGAGAAGCGTTACGTCCCTCGTTGTTCAGGCGGCGCACTATCATACCCCAGCCGTTGAACGATGTTGACTTGCTGTCGCCCATTGAGCGGCGGTGATTGGTGTTCACGGTTATGCCGCGTAGCGCGGCTATCGAATCCTGGAATATGGCTCCGAGCGGGTCGGACACTCCGGCTATCGAATACGGGTCGTCGTTGAACGTTGCGGTACGGCTCTGTGACCAGCTGTCGGATTCGGAATACGAGAAGCTGGGGCGGAATGTGATTGTTGTGAGCGTATCGGGGTTCCATTTCAACCTTATACCGCTGTTTATGTTCGTGCTGTGGCTGTAGTTGTTGCTCTTCGAGTTTGAGAACGACGATGACGAGCCGCTGTTGAGGAACGTTTCGGAACTTGAGCGCGACTGCTGGTCGCTGCCGTTGTGGTTCCAGCGCACGTTACCGCTTATCTCGAAGAATCCCTGTTCGCGTTCCTTCTTGCGGTTGCTCCAGCCGAGGTTTACACCGGCGCTTTTCGAAGCCACGAGCCCGTTGCCCGCGCCGCGCCCCCAGCGGAAGCCGCGGTCGCCTGTGTTGTTGGCGTTGCCGAAGAATGTTTCGCGGTCGTAGTCGGTAAAGCGGTTAACGAACAGGTTGCCCGAGTAGCGGTGCTTCGTACCTGCCCCGGCGTCGAGGTTGCTAACCCAGCTTTCCTTGAGTTTTTCCTTTAGCGAGAGGTCTATTACGGTTTCTTCCTCACCGTCGTCCACGCCGGTCTGTTCGGCATAGTCGCTTTTCTTGTCGTAAGCCTTTATTTTCTGCACCAGTTCGGTAGGCAGGTTTTTCATTGCTATCTTGGTATCGCCGCGGAAGAAGTCCTTGCCGTCGATGAGTATCTGCGACACTGTCTTGCCGTTTATCTTGATAGTACCGTCGTCACTTACTTCCGCACCGGGCAGCTGTTCAACGAGCGATTCGAGCGACGAGCCCACAGGCACGCGATATGCCGAAGCGTTGTATTGGAAAGTATCGGCCTTCATCTCCACCTTGGCCGCCTTGGCCGTTACGGTAGCACCTTTCAGCGCCACGGAATTGAGGGGGAGCGCTATTGTGCCGAGCGATACGTTCGGTTTGGATTTGGCAAGCGTTACGTTGCGGTACTGCGTTACGTAGCCCACGAACGACGCCTTTATTATATAGCTCCCCGCCTTTGAGGATTTTATGGTAAAGCTGCCTGTCTTCGACGTACCTATACCTCCCACGTATGTAGAGTCCTTGGTAAGCAGCTGAATAGTAGCAAGTTCTATTGCATTACCGCTTTCCTTCTCCGTAACCTTTCCCGTAATGGTGTACTGCGTCTGCGCAGCAGCGTTCGCGAAGAAAGCAGATAAAAGCAAGGAACAAATCCATTTCATGATATTTCAAATCTTTTTTCTGATATAAACGAGCAATATATGCGAACGTTTGTCGCAAATCCGATATTATGATTAAATAATGCGGGAAAAGTTTAATTGCCCGAAAAGAAAAAAACGCGAAATAATATTTTTTTTGTTTTGGCAGCGTTCTTTCACATTTCAACCCGTCAGGCAGAACAAAAATCGCGTGTTTTATTTGTCTGCCTAAACCAGCTTGCGCGAAACGCCCGTGTGTCGGGCAAAAAAAATTACGTGGGAGAAGAAAAAAAATACATCGGACATATTTTAAAATACAAGGCACATATTTCGAAATATGTCAGACATATTTTTCAGCCCCTTTTTAAGGGCACCTTTTTCGGGCGTGCCCGCGGCCGTTGTCGCGTAAATTGGCACGGTTTTTGATTTGGCGCATTTTCATACTCCTTTGCGCCACTGCGGCCACTCAGTTTATAACATTCGTTAACTTCACCTTATATATAATGACCAGCCGCCGGAAAAATTAGCGGGCATATACGGCCGCGCCTTTGGCAAAAAACGAGTAACTTTGTGAGACGTTCTTAACCATTCAACAGCCCCCGGAAAAATGAAAGACTTCGTACACCTGCACGTACACACCCAATACTCCATCCTCGACGGCCAGGCAAGCATTCCGAAACTCGTAGACAAGGCCCTGAAGGACGGCATGCGCGGAATGGCCATTACCGACCATGGCAACATGATGGGGATAAAGGAATTCTTCAACTACGTGAACAAAGTAAAGGGCAAGGCAAAAGGCAAGCTCGCCGAATGCGAGGAAAAACTCGCCAACGCAACGCCCGAGGAAAGACCCGCCATCGAAAAAGACATGGAGGCGCAAAAGGCAGTACTCGCATTCAAGCCAATATTCGGGTGCGAGATGTACGTCGCACGCCACTCGAAGACCGACATGAACGGCAAAGAGGACATGAGCGGTTACCACCTCATTGTGCTCGCAAAAAACTACCAGGGCTACCATAACCTGATAAAACTCGTGTCGAACGCATGGACCGACGGCTTTTACATGCGCCCGCGTACCGACCGCGCCGACATAGAAAAGTACCACGAGGGGCTCATAGTCTGCTCCGCATGCATAGCGGGCGAAGTGCCGCGCAAAATACACGAAGGCAAAATACTCGAGGCCGAAGAAGCGGCGCAATGGTACCACAACCTATTCGGCGACGACTATTACCTCGAAATGCAACGCCACAAGGTTACCGACCCTGAAGTGTTCGCCAACCGCGAAGCCTATCCCGTGGAAGAGGAAGTGAACGCCGAACTCGTGAAAATAGCCGACAAACTCGGAATCAAACTGATTTGCACAAACGACGTGCACTTCGTCGACGCCGAGAACGCAGAAGCGCACGACCGGCTGATTTGCCTGTCCACAGGAAAGGACCTTAACGACCGCGACCGCCTTGTCTACACCAAACAGGAATGGTTCAAGACACGCAAGGAAATGAACGCGCTGTTCGAAGACTTTCCCCACGCCCTCGAAAACACATGCGAGATATGCGACAAGGTGGAAACCTATTCCATAGACCATGCCCCGATAATGCCTAACTTCGAAATACCGGAAGAATTCGGAACAGAGGACGAATACCGCAGGAAATATACCGAAGAAGACCTGTTCAACGAATTCACTCGCGACGAGAACGGCAACGTAGTGTGCGACGAAGAAGAAGGCAAGAAGAAAATAAAAAAGCTCGGAGGATACGACAAACTCTACCGCATAAAGCTCGAAGCCGACTACCTGGCCAAACTCACCTACGAAAAAGCAGCCGAACGCTATGGCGACCCGCTGCCCGACGACGTGAAGGAACGGCTCAAATTCGAGCTGCACATAATGAAAACAATGGGTTTCCCGGGATACTTCCTCATAGTGCAGGACTACATCAACGCCGCACGCAACGAACTCGGCGTATGGGTAGGCCCGGGACGTGGCTCGGCGGCAGGCTCCGCCGTGGCATACTGCCTTGGAATAACGCAAATCGACCCCATTAAATACGACTTGCTTTTCGAACGTTTCCTTAACCCCGACCGCATAAGCCTGCCCGATATAGACGTTGACTTCGACGACGACGGGCGCGGCGAAGTGCTCAGCTGGGTAACAAAGAAATACGGTTTCGAAAAGGTGGCACACATAATAACATACGGCACAATGGCCACGAAACTCGCGCTAAAAGACGTGGCACGAGTACAGAAACTGCCTCTCGAGACAAGCAACCGCCTGTGCAAGCTCATCCCCGACAAACTGCCCGAGGGGCCAGACGGAAAAGTCCCTAAGATGAATCTTCCGAACGCTATAGCTGCCATTCCGGAGCTGCGCGAAGCCGCCGCCTCAAGCGACCCGCTGCTTTCAAGCACACTGAAATACGCCGTAATGCTCGAAGGCAACGTGAGAAACACGGGCGTGCACGCCTGCGGCATTATAATTTGCCGCGACGCAATATCCGACTGGGTTCCAATAAGCACGGCAGAGGACAAAGCCACGCACGAAAAACTTATATGCACGCAATACGAAGGCTCCGTAATCGAAGAAACCGGACTTATTAAAATGGACTTCCTCGGGCTGAAGACCCTTTCCATCCTGAAAGAAGCCGTTGAAAACGTAAAGCTGAGCCGCGGCATAGAAATCGACATAGACAACGTTCCAATTGACGACCCCGCAACGTTCAAGCTCTACCAGGAAGGAAAAACAGTAGGAACGTTCCAGTTTGAAAGTGCCGGAATGCAGAAATACCTGCGCGAGCTGAAACCTACAACCTTCGAGGACCTAATAGCCATGAACGCCCTCTATCGCCCCGGGCCTATGAGCTACATTCCGCAATTCATAGCGCGCAAGCACGGCGTAGAGCCTATCCAGTACGACATACCGTGCATGGAAAAATACCTGAAAGACACTTACGGCATTACCGTATACCAGGAGCAGGTCATGCTCCTCTCGCGCCAGCTTGCAGGATTCACGCGCGGCGAGAGCGACACGCTGCGCAAAGCAATGGGTAAAAAACAAATAGAAAAGCTGAACCATTTGTACCCCAAGTTTATTGCCGGAGGGCAGAAAAACGGTTACGACAAAGAAGTGCTCGAGAAAATATGGAACGACTGGCGGGCTTTCGCCTCCTACGCATTCAACAAGAGCCACGCAACCTGCTACTCGTGGGTGGCCTACCAGACGGCTTACCTCAAGGCCAATTATCCGCCCGAATACATGGCCGCTGTGATGAGCCGAAGCCTTTCGGACATAAGCGAGATAAGGAAACTCATGGACGAAAGCAAAGCCATGGGCATACAGACCCTCTCGCCCGACGTTAACGAGAGTAACCTGAAATTCGGTGTCAACTCGCAGGGGAACATACGTTTCGGACTGGCGGCAATAAAAGGCATGGGTTTCTCGGCAGCCGAGAACATAATCGAAGAGCGTCGGAAAAACGGGCCGTTCAAAAGCATTTTCGACTTTGTGCAACGCATAAACATGAGCATATTCAACCGCAAAAGTTTCGAATGCCTTGCAACAAGCGGCGCGCTCGACTGCTTCGGGCTCGACAGGGGTATATACATGGCCACGGGTGCCAACGGCGAAACGTTCATGGATGTGCTTATAAAGTACGGTTCGAGATACCAGCAGGAAAAAGCCGACTCAAAAAACACGCTGTTCGGCGACATGGGCAGCTTCGAGATTCCAGAGCCCGACATTCCCGCCGCATACCCGAAATGGAGCGACATAGAAAAGCTCGAAAAAGAGAGGGAACTGGTAGGCATTTACCTTTCCGGGCACCCGCTGGACGCTTACGGCGTTATACTCGAGAACATCTGCAACACCCACTTCAACGACCTCGAGAACCTTGCGGCCCTTGCCGGACGAGAGCTTATACTTGGCGGCATTGTAACCGATGTGCGCGAAGGCATAGGGAGCAAAGGCAAGCCTTACGGCATAATACGCTTCGAGGACTTCGAGTCTTCGGGCGAGATACCTTTCTGGGGCAACAGCTGGGCACGTTGGGGCAACTATCTCAAGAAAGGATACACAGTGCTTATCACTGCTAACGTGCAGCCGCGCCGCTACAACGACAAGATGTTCGACATAAACGTAAAGAACATCGAATTCCTGGCCGACGTCAAGACAAACGACATAGAAAGTATCACGATAAATACCTTTGTCGACCGGCTTGACGACGTTGTGGTAAACGACCTTATTGCCATGATTGACAGAAACCCGGGAAAGACGAAC
>URSZ01000033.1 GCA_900550635.1 uncultured Prevotella sp.
ATCCACTTGTTTCACCTTTTGTCCAAAGACATTTTCTGGAACGACTGTAGAATGTTACTTTTTTTGTGGAAACGGTTTTTTTGTAAGCTTCCTCATTCATATAACCAAGCATTAGTACATTTAGTGTTACACTGTCTTGGATTATTGCAGGAACCAAACCGTTTTGTTTTTCAAAATTTATGTTCATGGCGCTTTGTGTTTTTCTTATTTTAAATAGTACTGTTTTTTATATTACTGTCGTGAAAAATGTTGCTTTGCAGCTATAGCCTTACTTCTATTCCTTCTCCGTGAAGATATTCTTTTAGTTCGGGTATTTTTATTTCACCATAGTGGAATACACTTGCCGCCAGAGCAGCGTCGGCATGTCCCTTGCTGAAAGCGTCTCGGAAAGATTCTTTATCTCCTGCACCTCCTGATGCTATGATAGGAATGCCTACAATATTATTTAGTGTAGATAAAGCGTCGTTTGCGAATCCTGTTTTCGTTCCGTCATGGTTCATGCTTGTGAAAAGTATTTCCCCTGCGCCTCTTTCGTATCCTTCTTTTGCCCATTCGAATAGTTCACGCTCTGTAGGCACGCGTCCTCCGTTGAGATAACATTGCCATTTGTTGTTTTCATATTTAGCGTCTATAGCCAATACGCATATTTGCGAACCGAAGTGTTTTACTATATCGTCTATTAAGGACGGGTTGCGTAATGCCGCAGAGTTTACAGCAACTTTGTCGGCTCCGGCTTCCAGCAAACGCTCCACATCGGAAAGAGCACTTACTCCACCTCCAACAGTAAAAGGTATGGATAATTCCGCTGCCACTTTTCTTACCATTTCAGTAAATGTCTTGCGTCCTTCTGCACTCGCTGTAATATCAAGGTAAACGAGTTCGTCGGCCATTTGTTCACTATAGGCTTTTCCCATTTCTACAGGGTCGCCTGCGTCACGTAGACCAACGAAGTTTATGCCTTTTACGGTGCGTCCGTCTTTTACGTCTAAGCATGGAATTATTCGTTTTGCTAACATGTAGTGTTCTCCTCTTTTATAAGTCTTGCTTTTACAAGTTGAAACCTCCTTTTTGTCGTGTATTTATTGAATAAAAGTTTGTGCTAATTCTTCAAGGTTAATTTGTTGTTCGTATATGGCTTTGCCTATGACAACGGCAGGAATTTTGGCTTCATCCAGTTTTTTTATGTCATCTAACGAACTTATACCACCGCTTGCAATTAGTTTGCAATCGGGGAATTGTTCCATAATGGTTTTGTACAATTCAATATTTGAGCCGCACAGCATTCCGTCGCGCGAGATATCAGTACATAACACGTGGCGTATATTTTTATTCCAGTATCTTGATATAAGTTGATTAAGAGTAATGCCTGAATCTTTTGTCCAACCGTTTGTCCTAACAATGTTGTCACGAACGTCTGCCGATATTATGAATTTTTCAGCTCCGAACGAATCTGCCCATAGCGAAACTATATCCGGGTCACTTACCGCTATACTTCCAATACTTACTGCGCTTGCGCCCGCTTCAAATACGTTTTTTAGGTCTTCTTCAGATTTAATTCCACCGCCGAAATCGACAATTAAATTTGTGCGGCTTGTTATTTCCTTTAGTGCTTTTATGTTTATTACCTTTCCTGAACGTGCGCCGTCTAAATCTACTACATGCAGCCGCTTGAAGCCCAATGCCTCGAAATTTTCTGCCATAGCGGCGGGACTTTCGCTGTAATCTGTAATCCTTTGGTAATCTCCTTGGGACAGCCGTACACAATGTCCGTTTATTATATCAATTGCAGGTATAATCTTTATCATAGTTCAATATTCATCTTTTTTAATAGAGGCAACGGCATTACATGTCTAAAAAGTTCTGTAGTATCTGCTCACCGACTTTTCCGCTTTTTTCAGGATGGAACTGGACTGCATAGAAATTGTTCAGTTCCATGGCAGCACTGAACGAACCGGTGTAGTCGGATACAGCCGTTGTGTATTCACATACAGGTACGTAATAGCTATGTACGAAATATACATAGCTGTTTTCATCGATACTTCTAAATAAACGGCTTCGTAGGTTTGTTATAGAATTCCATCCCATTTGAGGAATTTTTTCCTTGTTTGCAGGTATGAATTTCTTTACCCTTATTTGCGGAAATATGCCCATGCACTTGGCGTTGCCTTCCTCGGATGTCGCACACATAAGTTGCATGCCGATGCAAATTCCCAATACAGGCTGCTGCAATTCACGAATAAATTTATCCATTTCATAGCGGCGCAAATATGCCATTGTGCTTGCGGCTTCTCCTTGCCCCGGAATAATTATCTTTTCAGACTTTTTTAATGTTTCCTTGTCGTCAGTAACAATACTTTCTCCTCCTAATCGTTTTATAGCAGCTTGTACGGAAAAAATGTTTCCGGCGGGATATTTTAAAATAGCAACAGTCATTATTATAATCTTGTAAGACAGTTTTGCCTGTTTTTATATAGAATTATGCAAAGATACAAATATCTACCAAAACATAAAGTCGTAATTGCATTTTTGTCATAATTTAGCGGCTTTTCTGTGAATATTGTTATTTACCGGTAACTTTTTTGACGAAAAGTGCCGTTTATGTTATAATAAGCCGGTCTTAAGGTCTTGCGTATGTAATTATGTATATTTACCGTTTAAAGCAGGTACAGTGATTAAGTTATTGTGTGAAAAATTACGTCATTGCTTAATTTTACTACGGCATGATACGGATAGTTTGAATGTCATGATAATATAACTCTGTCGCCGGCTTGTATGGCTAAAGCGCACTCCACCTTTTTCATGTCGTTGTATTTCTGCATAAGTTCAGCCGATAATTCTTCATTATTAGCAATTTCAGGGTTTGCTAACTTGGATAACAGTTCGTTTAGGATTCTTTCAACACATGCTAACTTGTAAGCGATTATCATCTGCGGTATTATTTCTGATATGCGGTTTTCTATGCTATCGTCATTAACATTTTGCCCACGGCTTAGGTAGTATTTTTCGCTTTCTATTTTTGCAGTTAGCTGGCTTATGTTGGAGTTGGGGTGATACAGAAAATATTTATGAGCCGAAAAGTTTTCTTCGTGTGAATGCTCCAAGGCTTCTTCGAGTATGTTTCTATATATAGGGTTGGAAAAACTCAGACCGTCTAAATTTGTTTCGTAGTTTATGTACTCAATAATGTTCATACTTACGGTTCCGTTTTCTGTCTCAACGTTTCCGACCTCGCGCTCTCCGTACAAGATTATCATTTGTATTAGTTGCCGTTCAGCCTTTTCTGTCGCGGTCAGAGGCATTTCTCCACTTTGAACGTTTCCTTCTATTATGTCTTTGTGTGTTTCTGCTTTTGGCTTTTGTTCTTCGTCGTTATTCGTGTGTGCTTCATTTTTTAAACGGGCTTCCTTTTGTTCGCGTTTCAATCTTGCAACGGCATCAATTAGAAGACTTTCATCAACATTCATTTTCCGGCTGCATTCCTTTACGTACATAGAGCACAGGATTTTGTCGGGAATTACCGATATGCTTTTGACAATATTGTCAACCAGTGCAGCACGTCCGACAGGGTCGTCGGAACTCTCGTTCATAAGCAATTCTGTCTTGAATGATATGAAGTCGGATTGGTGAGAATTTATATATTCCTGAAATTCTTTTGCATTGTGCTTGCGGGCAAAACTGTCCGGGTCGTCGCCATCGGGAAGCAAAACGACTTTTACATTCAGTCCTTCGCTTAAAAGCATGTCGATACCTCTTAGCGAGGCTTTTATTCCGGCGGCGTCACCATCATACAATACGGTTATGTTGTTTGTAAACCTATGTATTAGTTTTATTTGTCCCGGAGTCAACGAAGTTCCTGATGAAGCGACGACATTTTTAACTCCGCTTTGGTGCATTGATATTACATCTGTGTAACCTTCAACCAAAAAGCAACGGTCTTCTTTTACGATAGAGTGCTTTGCTATATATAATCCGTAAAGTTCGTTACGTTTATTGTAGATTTCAGACTCGGGAGAGTTTACATATTTGGCAGTCTTCTCATCGGTTTTCAACACGCGACCACCAAACGCTACTGTTTTGCCGCTTACTGTATGCACGGGAAATATTACGCGGCCGGAAAAACGGTCAATCATTTTTCCATCATCGCGTTTGTAACATAGTCCTGTCTTTTCAAGGTATTCATCCTTGAACCCTTGAGTACGGGCAGCTTCTGAAAGGGCAGTGCGTTCTTTGGGGCAGAATCCCAGACCGAATGTCCTTATCGTGTCGTCGCGAAAGCCTCTGCTTCTGAAATACGTCATTCCTATGGCTACGCCGTCGGCATGGTTGTGAAGTATATTCTGAAAATACTTGGCCGCCCATTCATTTAAGACGAACATGCTTTCTCTTACGTTTTCGGCCTGTCGTTCTTCTTCGGTCTGTTCTGTTTCGCGAATTTCTATATTGTATTTATTCGCCAGCCATCTTAACGCTTCGGGGTAAGTGAACTGCTCGTGTTCCATCAGGAAATGCACCACGTTACCTCCTTTTCCGCAGGAAAAACATTTGCAAATGCCGCGTGCCGGCGACACGTAGAACGACGGGGTTTTTTCGTCGTGAAAAGGGCATAGTCCCCTGTAGTTTACACCGGCGCGTTTTAAGGTAACGAATTCCGACACAACATCGACGATGTTTGCCGAATCCATTATTCTCTGCACTGTTTCCCTGTCAATCATTGTTGATTAGTATTATTCTTTTATCCTTAGTTTTCCGTTCTTGTCAAAATAAATCTCGTCAATGCAAACAACTCTGTCCCAGTTTGGCTTTTTACAGTTTGGGTCTGCGTGGCGGTGGTAAACGATGTACATCTTGCCGTCTTTTGATGTTACAATAGAATTATGTCCGGGTGACGAGATTCCTTTGCTTAAATCTGTAGTCATCAAAGGATTGTCTTTGTACTTTTTCCATTTTCCCAGTGGCGATTTTGCTGTCTGTACACCTATGCCGTAGTATTCGAATCCTGTGTCGTTGGCCGAGTATGTCATGACGTATTCGCCGTTGTGCTTTATAACCCAAGGCCCTTCGTTGCAGCGGTTCTTTTTCCAATTAACCTTTTCCCATTTTTGCGAAGCCTGGGATATAAGCACCGGGTCACCCACGAAACCAGACAAATCTTTTTTGAGCTTTACGCCGTATATTTCGCCCACCCCGATAGTATCGGAAAGCATGGTGTTCTTACTATAATATAAATAAGGAGTTCCGTCGTCGTCAATGAAGATGTCGCAATCGATAGCTGTGTATTTGGGCGCGAACCATGGAACGTATAAGTCCTTGAATCCTTTGTCGGGATAATCGCTTACGGCTATACATGTCACCAATCCCTTATGCTCGTTGCTGTAGCAACTGTATGTCATATAGAATTTGCCGTTGTATTTTCTTACTTCGGGAGCCCAGAAGCAGTCTACGCCCGGATGGTTTTCACCAACCCTGAAAAGGGGGCCGCCGTAAGTCCATGTGCGCAAGTCTTTAGAGTAGTAGTAATCGAAACCGTGCTTTCCGTCTGTAGTACCTGTTGTTCCTGTGAGGTAATAAACACCGTTATCCTCGTAAACACATGGGTCTGCCACAGGGACGGGCTTGCCGTTATCTTGAAACACAATGCTGTTTTTGTTTTGTGCAAACGCGATTGTCGGCAATGCAGAGAGGAAAATAATGGCCAATAATGTTTTCATTTTATTTATTGATTTTATTGTGTAGATACTTGGGTATTGCTGCTTATGCATATACGTGGTTTTACGAAATATTCCGTGTAGCAATAATTAGTAGCAAAGATACATTTTTTCCGGTTAACCGTAAGCCAAATTCCTGTCTTGTAAAAAACATAAATGCCGTGCGTGAATGAATATTCAGAACAAGGTGTGAGAAAACAGAAAATATGTCCGATGTATTTCAAAATATGTCCGACCTATTTTAAAATATCTCGGACATATTTTTTGCCCCAAAAGACGTCTGTGTAAACTATTGAAAATCAATAAGCATTTTGTCGACAAAAATTTTGTTCGTAAGGCTCAAAATGAATAATTTCTGCAACGTGAAAGAATATTTATAGATAAGCTCTTATTACATCACTACAACTCTTGCAAAGGATGTATAATTAGTTAGTACAAGTTAGTAAATCTGGATATGTGCAATATTATAGATTTAGTAGAAAATGTATTTGATTATTTTTCAGAACTTCTTAAATTTGTTAGTCTGATAATTATATGATATTTTGCAGGCAAAAAAACAAAATTAAATCTTAATACCATAAAGAATATGTTGACTAGACGTTCATTTTTGAAGAAGTCTTCTGCTGTTTTGGCAGCGGGAGTAATGCATTCACTGTTTGCTCCGTATGAAGCTGCAGCCCGAAAAGTAGGTGCAAACGATAAAATCCGCGTAGCTTTGATAGGTTGCCGTAACATGGGTTGGTCTGACTTGTCTGATTTTATGCGACATCCGGAGATTGACTGCGTGGCCTTGTGCGATATAGACCAAAACATTTTGCGCAACCGCGCGGCGGAGATAGAAAAATCACGCTCCAAACGACCCGAGGTATATACCGATTACAGGAAACTGTTGGACAGACAAGATGTAGATATTGTTATAATCGGAACTCCCGACCATTGGCACTGCCTGCAGATGACGGACGCTTGTTCTGCCGGCAAAGATGTGTACGTGGAAAAGCCTATAGCCAATTCAATAGCCGAATGCGACGCAATGGTGAAAGCAGCAGAGCGTTACGGGAGAGTTGTTCAGGTAGGACAGCAACAACGCAGCGGTGAACATTGGGCTGAAATGAAGCGTTTTATCGACGGAGGTACACTCGGCAAGATTTCCTGCGTGGACGTTTGGGGAAATTTTGCTTATGCCGCGTTAGGAAAACCGGTAGCAGATACACCTGTTCCCGAAGGAGTGGATTTTGACATGTGGCTTGGTCCTGCACCTGAAAGGACGTTCAACCCGCAGCGCTTTCACGGCTCTTGGAGAATGTTCTGGGATTATGGCGGTGGTTTGCTGACCGATTGGGGAGTGCATTTGTTGGACATGGCTCTGTGGGGTATGAATGTTGATGGCATGCCTAAACGTGTGTTAGCTGCAGGAGGAAAGTGGGCTTTTCCGGAAAATGCTCCTGAAACGTTCGACACGTTGTCGGTAATATATGAATTCAATGATTTCCAGATACGCTGGAGCAATCATGCCGGTGCCGAGATGGGGCCTTACAACAGGAATTACGGTTTGGCTTTCCAAGGTACGAACGGAACGCTTGTAATAAACCGCGAAGGGTGGGAAGTTATTCCCAACGGAAAGAAAATCGAAGCCTTTACAGGAAAAGCCGATTTCAACGACCATAAGAAACATGTGGATAATTTCCTGGCATGTGTCAGGTCGCGTTCTTTCAATACGGCTTGCACGATACAGAACGGTTCCCTGTGTGCCAAATATGCGCATCTCGGAAATATCTCGGCGCGCATAGGTGAATCGCTCACTTATGATGACGGCAAACACACTTTTCACAACAAGGAGGCCGACAAATTGGTATGTCCGGATTATCGTTCGCCATGGCGTTTACCCGAATGGAAAGATTGATAAATACGTAAGAAACACAGTATAATCCGAAATGACAGTTAGTAATAAAATGCCGTCTTTTATGTTATAAATTACGATAGATGTATTCTTGAAAACTCGTTTATAATAAATCAGAAAATTAATTAGTAACTTTGTCGCGGAAAACAGAACAAACTAATCATAAAAATGGACATTACAGGAAAAATAATCTTTGCATCCGAACCTCGTACAGGGACTTCCAAAACAACAGGGAACCCATGGATGACACAAGATTTTGTTATTGAAACGCATGAGCAATATCCCAAGAAATGCGTGTTTACCGTTTTTGGTAAAGAAAGGCTTGAGCAGATGAATCTACAGGTAAATGGAGAATATACAGTATCGTTCGATATTGACGCGCACGAGTTTAATGGCCGTTGGTTTAACGACATACGTGCATGGAGGGCTGTACCTGTGCAAGCAGGAGTCAATACAGCTATGAATCAAACTCCGCAATATGCTGCAGCTGCTCCTGCACAGACACCGCAAAATATGCCGAACGACCCGATAGGACAGGCACAGGATAACGTTGACGATTTGCCTTTTTAATAAACTGTTGTCGGAATAATGGCATATATGTATCAGAAAATGTTTATGCATTAAACTTATAAGAAATGAAAAATCTGAAAATCACATCATTGTTATTAAGTTTAGCTTTAGTGTTTGGCGGATGTTCCAGCATGAACAACAAAGCTAAAGGTGGAATTATAGGCGGCGCTGGCGGTGCGGCTTTAGGTGCGCTTATAGGCCACGCAGCAGGAAATACAGCTGTAGGAGCTGTAATTGGAACAGCCGTAGGTGCCGGTGCTGGTGTGCTTATAGGAAACCATATGGACAAAGTGAAAAAGCAGGCTCAGACCGTTGAGAATGCCAAAGTTGAAGAAATAACCGACAGCAATGGCTTTAAAGCTGTTAAGTGTACATTCGACTCTGGTATATTGTTCGCTACAAGTTCTTCAGAGTTAAGTTCGGCAGCAAAAAGTTCTTTGAATGATTTTGCTCAAAACGTACTTAATGTAAATACGAACGTTGATGTCGACATACAAGGTTATACTGATAATCAAGGTTGGAAGAACAGTACAGCAGCTGAAAGTGTTGAAAAAAATCTTGACCTTTCACGCAGACGCGCACAAGCAGTAGAATCATATTTGAAATCATGCGGTGTTTCGGGCAAGCAAATAAAGAAGACATCAGGATTCGGCGAACAGAATCCTGTAGCTGACAACAGTACAGAAGCTGGTCGCCAGCAAAACCGCCGTGTAGAAATCTACATGTATGCGAGCGAACAGATGATTAAGGAAGCACAGGCTGCTTCAGCTAACTGATAAAGTAAGATATAAAATAAAAACCGCCGGTTCAGTCATGCTGTATCGGCGGTTTATATGTATAAAGCAATTATGTATTTGTTGAAAGTTATTTTAAAACACGTATTACTGTGGATTGTAATAGTGTTTTTTGCCTCATCCGTCGGAATGGTGTTATTATATAAGTTTGTTCCTGTGTATGTCACTCCATTAATGATAATACGTTTGGCCCAGCAGCATAATAAAAGCGAAAAACTGAAATTAAGGCACAAATGGGTTCCGCTTGATAAGATTAACAAAAATTTGCCGGTTGCAGTTGTCGCGTCAGAAGACCAGCTGTTTATGGAACATCATGGATTCGACTTAAAGCAAATAAAAAATGCGGCAATAGAACGTCTGGAAGGTGTAAGGAAGCGTGGCGGCAGCACAATAAGCCAACAAACGGCTAAAAATGTTTTCCTGTGGCCTGAATCGTCTTGGCTTAGAAAAGGGTTCGAAGTTTATTTTACAGTACTTATAGAGTTTGTATGGGGCAAACGCAGAATAATGGAAGTATATCTAAACAGCATAGAAATGGGTAATGGCATCTACGGCGCGGAATCTGTGGCCAAGAATCATTTTAATACAACTGCTGCCGATTTGACTAAAGGACAGTGTGCTTTGATTGCCGCGTCGCTACCTAATCCGTTACGTTTCGATTCTTCAAAGCCATCAAATTATTTGAAAAAGCGCAAAAGAGCAATACTAAGGCAAATGTCTTATGTAGAGCCAATGATTTTGCCTTTATATTCAGATGATAAATAAGACAGATTCGTATTCGTTATAGTAGCATGTTAATATACCCTGATTACTCGGATTCCCAATTGTGATTTTCTTGTTTTCTGGTATTCATATAAGGTTTGTGTGTCGAGAATAACTTTGTTTTTTAGACTTGAGGCATTAAGCAAATGCAGTTTCCCGTTTTTCCAGACAGCGATTCCAACGTGACTTATTTCTAATCCTTTCTTATTTGTAATCAGGGCAATTATGTCACCGTCTTTTATTTCTCCCAATAAATCTTTCCCGTTGTTAAGCAGACTTTTAGGTATATAGTTGACAGCCGTTCCGCTTATGCGCATTTCTGCTTCCTTTATTTTGGCAACCATAGCGGTGTCGTTTTTAAGCTGCTTGTAATATTGCGGATTTGTAGACATGAAGTCAGCCTTTATAATTTGTTTTGCGATAAATGGATAAGCACCTTTTTTCCCAATGTCTTCAACAAGTCCTTTTTCTTCATTGTATTTAATCCATTCGGAGAAGTAATGCAGCCTTGACGAATAATCTGTTATCTCGCCATTACGGTATCGCAAACTGCGCAGCACATCACAGTAGTCAGAGAAACGTTTTTTCCCTTGTTTGGCAGTTATTGCCATTGCTGCGGAGTTTTCAACCAATGTTGTGCAATCGAGTTCTTTCATGTTAATTATGAGGCATTCGCTGTCGCTCCTTTCCAATGTATGGGCAACATAAGGCCTGCCTATCATTTTGTTTGCAAAATATAAGGTAAGCTCGTTGGGTGTTTTTCCCGAAGGTGCTTCCGAAAGCCACCTTTCTATTTCAACGGAATCCTCGGGATTGTAAATAACGTTTACCGTAGCAAATGCCTGCGCAAATGCTTGTGTTATAATTAAAATAGCAAAAAACTTTAACCTGTACATAATGATAAATATGTTTAATGTCGTTTTATTCTTAGTTTTACCGGGAACATTTTGCGTATCCTTACCAGCATGGCAGATAATTTTCCACCTGTTATTATTATACTAACACCCATTATTATCATTATCATTCCTGTTAAGATACGGAACGTTATAGGCTCTTGCAACAGTACAATACCGAGAAGCACTGCTGTTAGAGGTTCCAATGCGCCAAGTATGGCGGTAGGAGTGCTGCCAATGTACATTATGGCTTGTGTAGTGCAATAAAATGAAATTGCCGTCGGCAACACCGCCAAACCTAAGAGGTTAAACCACATGTACCAATGCGACGGAGTGGAAAGTTCTCTGCCAAAGTTAGAAATTGAAAAGTAAACCAACAAACCAAATATTAGGACATATAGAGTAAGTTTCAATGTAGCCATGTCCTTTAAGATTGAATGGTTTACGTACACAAGATAAATGGCGTATGAAGAAGCAGATAATAATACAAACAAGACTCCCTTGATATTTAATGTAGTGCCGTCTTCAGTTTGATATAACATGAATATACCGCCTATTGCGAGCGCGATGCAGATTGAGCCGAGCCAGCCTAATCGTTCATGGAATAAAAGTGCCATTATAATAGCTACGAGAATAGGGTAAACAAATAAAATGGTGGACGCTATGCCTGCTCCTATGTAATTATAACTTTCAAAAAGCGCGAGAGAAGACACGCTCATTACTATACCCATGGATATGACTGGCAAGATTTCTTTCTTTTTGAGCGAAAAGGTGCGGCCACGCATTTTCATCATTACGATAATTATAGGAATAGCCAGCAGGTATCTGAAAAACAGAACACTGTTTGTATCCATACCGTTTTTGTAGAGAGGAATTGCAAATATAGGGTTAGTTCCGTATGTGGCTGCTGCAATGGCACCTATTATATATCCTTTGGTTCTTATGTTCATGTTTTTTGTGTTACAAGGTTATGGTATGATGTTAATCAAAACAAGAAAATGAAAACTTTGTGTATTCCTATGGATAGAGGTATTGGTGTTCTCGAAAATTATGTCAGACATATTTTGAAATATGTCTGACATAATTTAAAATAGGTCGGACATATTTTTTTCTTGCTAATAGCGGATAAGAAAACTATCCAGCTTATTGCGGACAAACATATTAAACAGTCGTGTTTGTTCATTGTAGTATAAAGTATTTTGCAAATAGAAAATCCATGTATTTAGCTTGTCTTAAATTGACATGCAAAATTAACAGTGATTATCGAATCATGAGTAATTTTGTAGCATTGAAAACTGCAAAAATTGTTGTGTGAGTTATAAAACGTTGCTTGTTTCGTTTTTAATTGCGTTGGCAATTTCCATGACAAAAGGAGTGCATGCGCAAGAATCGTTTTGTTTTATGGAACTTAACGCAGAAAATTTTTTTGACCCTATAGACGATAAGGATAAAAGTGATGACGATTTCCTGCCGGGAGCTCCGAGGGCTTGGAGTTGGAAAAAATTCTGGAAAAAGACAAATAATCTGACAAAGGTAATAGCAGCTGCTGGTAATATTGCACCGCTAGATGTGATAGCTTTATGCGAGGTAGAGAATGATACTGTTCTTACATACTTGACAAAGATAAGCACTTTGCGCAGGGTTGGTTATGAATATTTAATAACGCAAGGTGATGACATACGCGGCATGAATGTGGCTTTTATATATAACCCCCAAACGTTCAAGGTGCTATGTCACGAAGGCATACGGCCCGATTTTAGCGGACTGCCGGATAAAAAGACCCGCGATGTGCTATACGTAAACGGCATGGTATTAACCGGTGATACGGTTGATGTTTTTGTTTGTCATCTTCCAAGTAAGCTTGATAGGAGAAAGGAAGGCCGTGAATATAGAATGAGGATTGCTCTGCAAATACGGGCTAAGATAGATTCAATAATGGCAGTAAGAGAAAATGCAAACGTTATTGTTACGGGAGATTTTAACGACACGCCTGACGACAAGGTCTTGCTTCATGGCTTCAAGGCAGAAAACATATATGGCAATATTGATAATCCAAAGAAAAACGGTTTATACAACTTAATGTTTGGAAAAACAGCCAATCATGGTGTAAAGGGTACGTATTGTTATAAGGGCGAATGGGAACTTCTCGACAATTTTATAGTGAACGGCCGTTTGATAGATGATAAATCAAGATTTTATACTTCATACAGCCAATGCAGTATTTTCGCGCCCGACTTTCTGCTTACGGAAGTTGATGGGCGATTCGAGCCTTTGCGTACATACAAAGGTTATAAATACGTTGGTGGATTCAGTGACCACTTGCCGGTAGTTGTACGCTTCAATTATTCGTGGTGATAAGGTTCTCCTTTTATTATTGTAAGGGCACGATAAAATTGTTCCGCAAAAATAACACGGACCATCTGGTGTGAGAATGTCATTTTAGAAAGCGACATCAATTCGTTTGCCATCGCTTTTATTTCAGGAGAGAATCCATAAGGGCCTCCTATTATAAATACAAGACGCTTGGAAAGAGTATGCCACTGGCGTTTTAGCTTTTCTGCAAATTCAACGGAACGGTATTCTTTTCCTCGCTCGTCAAGTAGAATTATCCAGTCGTCATTTTGCAGCAGTTTCTTTATCGAGTCTCCTTCAGCAGCACACAGCTTTTCGTTTGTAAGACTTGAGGTGTTCTTAGGCTCGGGCACAATCTTAATCTCGAAAGGCACGTAATGCGCTATGCGTGAAGCATAGTTTTCAAGGAGGGATTTTAAGTTTGAATCAACGGTTTTTCCTACAAGTATGAGTATTATTTTCATAGCACCTTACTTGCCGTTTTATGGTTTAGCATCGATAAAACGCTCTAACAATCCTTCGAATTTATCTATTCGTCTGTCGCGCAAGTACGGCCACCAGCGTCTTACATGCTCGGAACGTGTAAGGTTTATTTCTACGAGCAGGTTTTCTTCTTTGTCTTGGGAAGCCTGTGACAATATCTCTCCTTGCGGGCCGCATACAAAGCTGGAACCCCAGAATTGGATTCCGTTGCCGTTTCCTGAGGGAGCACTCTCATATCCCGTCCTGTTTACAGAGATTACAGGAAGTCCGTTGGCCACTGCGTGTCCCCGCTGCACAGTTATCCAGGCTTCGCGTTGCCGCTCCTGTTCTTCTTTCAAGTCGCCGGGTTCGTAGCCTATGGCTGTGGGATATATTAATATGTCTGCCCCTTGGAGCGCCATTAGACGTGCTCCTTCCGGGAACCATTGGTCCCAACATACTTGAACGCCGAGCTTGCCTACTGAAGTATTGATTGGTTTGAAGCCTATGTCCCCGGGTGTGAAATAGAATTTTTCGTAGTAACCCGGGTCGTCGGGAATGTGCATTTTGCGATACAAGCCTGCGACAGTTCCGTCTTTTTCAAAGACTACGGCCGTATTGTGGTATACTCCGGCTGCGCGCCTCTCGAATAGCGATGTAACCAAAACAATGTTACATTCGGCTGCTATTTTTGAATAGAATTCTGTAGAAGGCCCGGGTATAGGCTCTGCCAAGTCGAATTTATCAACATCCTCGGTTTGACAAAAATACAATGAGTTGTGCAATTCTTGAAGTACCACAAGCTGCGCTCCTTTTTCGGCAAGTTCGCGGATGTTGTGTTCCAACTTTGCTTTGTTGTGCTGTATGTTTTCAGTGTTGGACTGTTGTACAAGTCCTACTTTTAATATGTTCTCTTTCATTTGTGCAGGAGTATGGATGTCTATTTAATTGTCGGCTTTATTTTCTGCCTTTGTGTTTAATACGTTTGCCGGGAACTGCATGGTAGAGCAATGCAGCGAGCCGTGCTGCCGAAGCAATGGAAGGCAAGGTATGCGAACAACTTCATAGCGCGGAAAGAGTCGCTGTATGGCCTTTGCCGCTGTTTCGTCGTTTTCCGGCTGGTTGTAAACAGGCAGGAGGACAGCGTTGTTAATGATAAGATAGTTCGCGTATGTGGCCGGCAGCCTTTCGCTGTTCCCGTTTTCATCCGCCGGAGCATAGACGGGTTCGGGCAAGGGCAGGGGAACCAATTCGTAAGGCTCACCCGAGGGTTGCCGGAACGATTGCAATTCTTTTTCCATAAGGCTGAGGCTTTCGTAATGGCTGTCGCCCTTGTCGTAGCATTTTACGTATGCGATTTTCCCTTGCGGGCATAAGCGAGCCAGCGTGTCTATGTGCCCGTCGGTGTCGTCCCCTTCCAAATGCCCATGGCTCAGCCATAGAATGTTGGAAACGTTGAAGAATCGCTTGAGTTTTATTTCTATGTCCGCCTTGTTCAATTGCGGATTTCTTGTCGGTGTAAGCAGGCAACTTTCTGTGGTAAGCAACGAGCCTTGCGCGTCCACTTCGATTGAGCCGCCTTCGAGCACATAGTTATTGCAGTCAGTGTAAGTGCCTTTGAAATAGTTGTTGCCGAAAAGGTTGCGGTTTATGGCGTTGTCCTTTGAGGCTTCGAATTTGTTTCCCCAACCGTTGAATTTAAAATCCATGAGCTCGGCGCCGTTTGGCCCGAGGACGGTAAGGAAACCGGTGTCACGTGCCCAAGTGTCGTTTATTTCACTTTCGGCTATTGTGATATTGTCCAAAGCTTTGGCGGGCATGTGGCGTTTGAGTATTACGCCGATTTTTTCCGGAGCGGACGTTACAATTAAGAGTCTTTCGCGCGAAGCTATCTCGTAAGTCATGCGTATGTACACTTCCGTCACTTCGTCAAGCATGTATGCCCAGTCGGTTTCTTCGGTAGGCCACACTATTTCCACGCCGCTTTGCGCGTACCATTCGGGAGCAAGGAAACGCGAACGTGTTTCTTCGCGTATCTCATTATACCATTCGCCTTTAAGTTCTAATGTAAAGTCAATTAAATGGCCTTTGTTTGCTTTGTAGAATAATCCCATGTTCAGAGTGGCGTGAGTTCAAATACCGAGTACGAAATTACGATTTTCGGCACAAAACACAAAATGCGAATTAAATAGAAAGTACAGAAGGGAATGGAACGGCCGTTTTTGTCCGCGTTTTTGGGGCGGTTTTCAAAAGGGTTTTCACGGGCAAAAAAATATGTCTGACATATTTCGAATTATGTCAGACATATTTTGAATTATCTCTGAGATATTTTTTCTTTGCTCCCATGTGGGGTAAACGTACTGAAAATCAGTTTTCACTTTTTCCTGCCCGAATACAGACATTTCCGTGTCGGGGTTTCCATTTTCTTGGGGCTTGTTTCGTCGGGCCGGGAGAATGCGGATTTTGTTAAAGCCTGCGCCTGTATGGTAAGCTAAAAGTCGCTGTTCGATATGATGTTGCAATGGTCTGCGCGGAGCACTTCTATGCAACGGTTCAAATCGTTCGGCCTTATTACCGTGTTTGCCGTTTTGCCTTCGGAGAAAGCATACATGTATTCGATAAAAATATCTTTCTTAGCCAGGCTCTCGAGAATTTTCGATAAAGCTCCCGGCACGTTGGGGCAACTGATACATACTACGTCGGTAAGTATGACTGCAAAGTTTGCGTTTCTCAGTACTTCAACCGCTTTGTCAACGTCGGAAACAATGAGACGTAGTATTCCGAAGTCCGTAGTCTCGGCCATGCTGAATGCCTGCATGTTGATGTTGTTGGCTGCCAAAGCTTTTGCCACATCGTTTATCCGGCCGCTTTTGTTTTCAAGGAAAACGGAGATTTGTTTTATTATCATAGTTGTAGCGTTTTTATTATTTCAAAACTCGGTTGTCAATTACTCGCACGCTTTTACCTTCACTGCGCGGTATGCTGTTGGGTTCCATTAGTTTGACATCGGCACTTATCGAGAGCACGCTTTTCAGACGGTCGGACAACTTCTTTTTGAGCTGCAACATCATGCCCATTTCGTCGCAAAAATAATCTTTGCGCACTTCAACTTGCACCTGCAACGTATCGAGGTTGTTTTTGCGGTCGACAACCAGCATATATCGCGGTTCAAATTCCGGCAGGTCTAGTATGACGCTTTCAACTTGCGAGGGGAACACGTTTATTCCGCGGATAATAAGCATGTCGTCGCTTCTGCCCAAAATCCGGCTCATGCGTACGCATGTCCTTCCGCAGGGGCAATCGCCTTCCAGCAGCTCGGTGAGGTCTTTGGTTCGATACCTGAGTAGCGGCATACCTGTCTTGGTCAGGGTTGTGAAAACGAGTTCGCCCACTTGGCCGCGCGGCAGAACTTCCAGCGTATCGGGGTTTATGATTTCGGGGTAGAAATGGTCTTCGGCAATGTGAGAACCGTTTTTGCATTCACATTCGTATGCCACTCCCGGACCTATGATTTCGCTCAGTCCGTAAAGGTTGTATGCATTAAGCCCCAAACGTTCCTCTATCTCGTGGCGCATGTTTTCCGTCCACGGCTCTGCGCCGAAAGCTCCAATGCGAAGCTTGATGTCGTCTTTTGTCATGCCGTGTTTTTCCATTGCTTCGGCCAGATACAGTGCATACGAGGGGGTGCAGGCAATGCCGGTGACGCCAAGGTCTCGCAGCAGGCGGAGATGTTTCTCTGTGTTACCGGTAGAAGTAGGTATAACTGTGGCGCCAATGTGTTCTACGCCATAATGCGCTCCCAAGCCGCCGGTAAACAAACCATAGCCGTATCCTACTGAGAATATATCGTTACGTGTTACTCCGTAGGCCGTTAGGCAACGCGCCGCGCTTTCTTTCCAGATTTCAATATCGCGCCTTGTGTATCCTACTACCGTGGGATTCCCTGTAGTACCCGAAGAAGCATGTATTCTTACTATTTCAGATTGTGAAGCCGATTGAAGTCCTGTAGGATAATTGTCGCGCAGGTCTTGTTTGGTGGTAAATGGCAATTTCACTATATCCTCGATTGTTTGTATGTCTTCAGGCGACAAATCCATTTCTTGCATTTTGTTCCTGTAGAAAGGTACATTGTGATATACCAGATCAACTAACTTATGCAAGCGTTTGCCTTGCAAGTCGCTCATCTCATCGCGACTCATGCATTCTTTGTTTTTATTCCAAATCATGAGTTGTATGATTAGTTTTTTTAATTGTTTATCGGGTGGTCTTCATGAAATGCTCTCATGCGTTCTTCCATAATAGGATACAGGTCTTCTCGCATACGTGAAGTGCACGCACGCACGCCATGCTGTTCGCTTCCTGTTGTAGACAGGTTTATACAACTTACTCCGTAATGAAGCAGTTCGCAAAGTAATTCGCCGCCGCTCATGTTTCCATAACCTATGGTAAAGAAGAAGCCATCTCCAACAGGGCGTGTAACATCGTAATCGTATACTATATGAAAACCATTATCGGTAAATATTTTCTTCATGCGGTTTGCCCTTACTGCATATTCGTGAGTGTCGGAAACGAAATCAATCTCTCCGTCGCATGCGGCACGTAACATTTCTGCATACCCGTATTGTGTTGAAGCCGTGCAGCCACTTGTTATCATGTACAATATAGAGGCAATAAAAGTTTGTCCGAATATACCGGAGTCTTCATATCTTTCGGCTAACGCAGGGTAATAGGTGTCAAACAGTTTGTCGGATATACAAGCCAAAGCCATTCTCTGGCCGGCATAGCTGAATATTTTAGACGATGAAAGCATTATAATGTAATTATCAGTATACCGTGCCACTGTTGGAGGATAGGGCGGCTGATATGGTTTACCTAAATCCTGGCGGAAATCCATACAGAAATATGCCATATCTTCTAAAACTGTAGCGTTGTAGCGCGTGGCAAACTCACCTATTATTTGTAACTCCTCTTTTTCTAAACAGATCCATGCAGGATTGTTGGGATTTGAATAAACTATTGCCGCGATGTCACCGTTACGCATGTAACGTTCTAATGGTTCACGCAGTGCTTGACCGCGATAGTTATGAATGTCGAAAGATTCCCATTCTACACCTATTATTCGTAACTGCGATTTTTGAATAGGGAAGCCAGGGTCGATGAACAATACTTTGTTTTGACCTTTATTACGTTGCGTGCACGCAATAAAAGAAGCAAAAGAAGCCGCTACGCTTCCAACCGTTGGAATACAGGACCGCGCACTTATGTCGATGTCTATAAATGCTTTGACAAAGCGGGAGGCCTGCTCCTTAAGCTCCTGCACTCCTGCAGCTGCGGGATACTGTGAGCCTACGCCTTTGTCTAAAGCAGCTTTTTCGGCCTCTATTCCTATTTTGTTTGCAGGAAGTCCAGGAGAGCCTTGGTCCATTCGAATGAAAGGTATTCCTGTAATGCTTTCCAGTCGTGAAGCGACCAATAATATTTCACCAATTGTTGCATTTGATAAATTGGCTATGTTTAGTTCTTTTACAACACGTTTCACCAATTCATCATCAAATACTTGATGTTTCATATTTAAAATGCCTTTATTTTTGAACCAGCGACTTCAAATCCTATATCAAATGCTTTATTGTTCATTTCTACTATTGTTCCTCCTTTTGCGGCAAAGACTCTGCCTATGCCTTCGCGTAGTTGTTCGGGTGTTATGATGTTTAAAACATGCGCTGCCGCGCCCAGAAGTATTACATTGGAGCACTTAGGCATATTATTTTCTTTCGCGATTTTTTCAACGTCAAGTAGTATTACGTTTGCGAATGATTTCAGTTCTGCTAGCAAGGTTTCTTCTTCTGGATAATTAGGTATGTTTTTGATAGGAGACGAAGACGTTATAATCCATCCGTTTTTGTTCAGGTAAGGAAGATAGCGTAATGCTTCCATCGGTTCAAGTGAAATAATCATGTCTGCACATCCTAAAGCTATAAGATCTGAAGCTATCTCTTTATCTGAAAGACGAAGGTTGGACTGAACATCTCCGCCACGTTGGCTCATTCCGTGTACTTCAGCTTGTTTCAGCATTAATCCGGAATTGGTTGCTGCTTCGCCTATGATGGTTGCGATAGTAAGTATTCCTTGCCCTCCAACACCTGAAAGTATTATGTCCTTTTTCATTGCTTATTTGAGCTTTTTTGTTTTAACTTACGGTTTAATGTCTGAATACATTCACGACGTGGAATGATAACGGAAACTCCGTTGTATTCAATTTCTTCACGGATTATACGGGTTATTTCTTCCATGTTTTGTGGCAACGGAACTACTACCCGTATATGTTCCGGTAATACACCTAAGCCTCTGCATATGGCTTCGTATTTGTATGTTCCGGCAGAGTCTTGCCCGCCCGTCATTGCCGTTGTCAGATTATCGGAAATAACTACTGTTATATTTGCCTTGTCGTTAACTGCGTCCAGCAAACCCGTCATACCGCTGTGTGTAAATGTTGAATCGCCAATAACTGATATGGCGGGGAATACACCGGCGTCGGCAGCACCCTTAGCCATCGTTATAGAGGCGCCCATGTCGACACATGTATCTATTGCACAAAATGGGGGCAACGCTCCAAGTGTATAGCAACCTATATCTGAAAAAATGCGGGCATTAGGATATTCTTTGGCAACTTTGTTTAAGGCTATATACACATCTCTGTGTCCACAGCCGCGACATAATGCAGGTGGGCGGGACACTACGTTGTTTGCGGTAGCATAGAACTGCGAGGACTTTATTTTCATGGCAGCGGCAACATTGTCGGGAGTAAGTTCTCCGGTGCGTGGCAGGTCGCCTGTAAGTCGTCCTTTTATTTCAAAATCTTTTCCCAACAATCCTTTTATTTGTTCTTCAACGAATGGTTGTCCGTCTTCTACAACTAATATTTTTTTGCAGTTGTCTGCAAGCTGGCAGACCATTGTTTCAGGAATAGGATATTGTGAAATCTTCAATATGGAAGACTCGTTATTGTCATA
>URSZ01000034.1 GCA_900550635.1 uncultured Prevotella sp.
TGTTTATCTCATTGCTTTTGGGAATCTGCTCTTCTATTTTTATAACAGCGTCCTGCAAACTTGTGTCGCTGCTGAATATCAGTCTGTAGGCGTTTGCGATATGTCGCATTATACGGTCGCCAACATGCTTGCGCTCAAGAATAACAGCGTTCACACCGTGGTATGTAACAGGATTACCGCTGGTAATTATGTAAGGCGGAACATCCTTTTGTACGCGGCAACCGCTTTGTATTAAAGCAAGCGTACCTATTCTGTTGTTTTGGTGTAAAACAACAGAATTCGACATGATTACTTCGTCTTCAATGAAGCAGTTTCCTGCAATGATAGTTCCGATACCAATAACGCAACGGTTGTTGATAACTACGTCGTGGCAAATGTGTACTTTTTCCATTATGAAATTTCCGTCGCCAATCCTCGTAGCTCCGTCTGTGTAAGTGCCACGTGCAATAACTACGTTTTCACGTATCTTGTTGTCATCGCCGATGATAACCTTACTGTCGTCTCCTTTATAATGGAAGTCCTGCGGCTCAACTCCAATCATGGCGTTGCAATATATCGTGTTTCTTTTGCCTATGATTGTTCCGTTGAACAAACCGGCATACGGCATTATAACGGAGTCGTCGCCGATTTCAACGTTTTTGTCAACGAAGGCAAAAGGCATAATCGTTACGTTGTTCCCGATTTTTGCGCTTGGGTCAACATGTGCTAAGTTGCTAATCATGATGTTTTCGTTTTGATATTAGTAAATTATTAGGGTTTAGTTACGCCCTCCGCCGAGTGCTGCATATAGATCTACAACAGCCTGCAGTTTGGAGTATTCGTCGTTTACGAGAGTGAGTTGGGCATTGAGCAGCGACATTTCGGCCGTAAGTTTTTCAAGATACGTTGTCGAGGCATCATATTTGAAAAGCTCATTTGTCCTGTCGCGGGTAATAGTAAGCGATTCAACCTGCTTTTTGTCGAGGTTTGCCTTTTCCATTGAGGATTTGTACGAGTACAGCGCATTGCTTACTTCTTGTCCTGCATTTAACAGTGCCTGCTCAAAGTTTAGTTGGGCTACGCGTTCTTGCGATTTGGCTACTTTTAGGTTTGCCGTTAAACGTCCTTGTGCAAACAACGGTTGTGTTAATTGTCCGATAAGCGTTGTTAATACTTTCCCGGGGTTAACAATCATACCATTGCTGTTAGTCCAACCGGCTGACCCGGTTATTGTGAGTTGCGGATAGAATGCGGAATATGCAGCGTTTGTTACGTAGAATGCTTCGCGCAGGCTATATTCTGCAGCGCGCACGTCGGGACGGTTAGCCAGCAGTTGCAGTGGCACTCCGGCCGAGAGGTTCTCAGGCATGTGCTGCTCTGCAAGAGTTGAACGCGTGATAGTATGGGGTGGTTCACGAAGTATTACCGACAAGGCGTTTTCGCTTTCCCTTATACTTTGTTCAAGTGTAGGTATGGTGGCCAGTACTTGCAGATAATTTGCACGGCTTTGTTCTACAGCCGCAGCATCCGTCATGGCAGCCTTTTGCATGGCTTCCATGGCGTCTACATTCTTTTTCCATATCTCAGAGGTTTCACGTGTAATGCGGAGTTGTTCATCCAACATCAGCATTGTATAATATAAACTTGCAATGTTGGCAATAAGCTGTGTCTGTACACTTTGTTTGTATGCACTGCTTTGCAACAGCACGGATTTTGACTGCTCTTTTGCATTGCGTATGCTTCCGAAAATATCGAGCTGCCATGACTCTGTTACAGGTACACTGTATGTTTTTGTGGCTTTCGCGCCGTCAAAACTACTTATTGTACCTTGCGGTGAGAGACTCAATGACGGAAGGTAGGCAAGTTTGGACGCAGTCAGCATAGCTTGCGCTTGCTTAACCGTTTCTTCTGCCGACAAAAGGTCGGTGTTGCGTTCCAATGCACGTTCTATCAGACTTTGCAATGCCGGATCGGTGAAAACTTGCCTCCACGGTGTGTTGCCGAAGTTGATAGTATCGGATGTCAGCACGCCGGTCGTGGTTAGCGTGTCGCGGAACAGGCCTGAAGTAGGCATGTTTTCAGGACGCTCGTAACTTTTGTATATGCGGCAACTGTTGAACGCCAATAGTGCTATTGAAAATAGCGCCAAGCGTGTAAGTAACGTGCCGGACAAGTTTATTTTATTTTTCATATTCATTGTTCTCAACTTTTATTTTGAATATTGTTCGATGTCTTCCTTAGCGTCCGTATTGTCAATGTCTTCCCATACCATTGGTCTGATCTTTTCTTGGAGATATTGGAATATTACGAACAAGGACGGTACAACAAATATTTGGCAAATTACACCTATGAGCATACCGCCGACAGCAGTAGCACCTAGTGAACGGTTGCCGTTAGCACCGGCACCCATGGCGAATAATAGAGGCAGCAAGCCCACAATCATAGCCAGAGATGTCATCATAATCGGTCGCAGACGGGCGCCGGCACCAAGTACTGCCGCCCATGTAATGCTCATACCCATCTTTCGCCTGTCTAAGGCAAATTCTGTTATAAGGATTGCATTCTTGGCAAGCAGACCGATAAGCATAATCAATGCAATCTGCATGTAAATGTCGTTTGACGCGGCACCAAGGAATGGCAATATATTACTTGCAGCTCCCAATAATTGAATGAAAATGAAACTTCCTGCCAAACCGAAAGGAATGGAAAGTATTACAGCCAAAGGCAAGAGGTAACTTTCGTATTGTGCGCTAAGCAACAAGTAAATAAATACGAAGCAAAGCACGAATATGATAGCCGTTGCACTTCCACTCGTTGACTGCTCTTCGCGTGTCATACCTGAGTATTCATAGCCGTAGCCTGTGGGAAGATATTTTGCCGCGACTTCTTCTACGGCTTGAATTGCCTGGCCGCTGGAGTATCCGTCAGCCGGGTTACCAGTAATAGCCATAGACGTGTACATGTTGAAACGTTCTATAGTATTAGGGCCGTAAACTTTGGATATTTTTATGAATTGGGTAATCGGTGCCATTTCTTCACCGTTGCGTACCTTAATCTTATTCAACGATTCGAGGTTGATTCGTTCGCTACGTTCCGACTGAATCATCACGCGGTAAAGCTTACCGAAACTGTTGAAGTTGGATGAATAAAGGCCACCGATGTATCCTTGAAGCGTTGTTAAAATGTCATTAGGTGTCAAGCCGGCTTTCATGCATTCGGCTGCGTCGATGTCAATCATATACTGCGGGAAAGCAGGGTTGAAAGACGTTTGAGCCGATGAGATTTCCGGACGTGCTTGAAGTTGTTTAATGAATTCTTGTGCTACTTCGTAGAATCTGTCGAGCGAGCCACCGGTCTTGTCCTGCAGGTTGAGCGAGAAACCGTTGGTAACACTGTAACCGGGAATCATAGGAGGTCCGAAGAACAGTACTTTTGCGTCTTTGAACAGTTCACGTGATTTTAAGTACAGCATACCGGATACAAAATTGGAGGCTTGTGCTATAGTGCGCTCATCCCAGTGTTTCAGTTTGCAGATGAACGAACCGTAGTTCGACCCCTGACCGCTTATGAAGTTGTAGCCTGAAATCTGCGTGTGGCTTTCTATTGCGTCGTTCGAGCCTATAAGGCTGTCGACCTGTGCCAATATGACTTCTGTGCGGTCTTGTGAGGTACCGGGAGCCAAATCGACTGTACCCATAATTGTTCCTGTGTCTTCATTGGGAACAAAACCGGTAGGTGTTACCTTCATAAGGAACACAAGTAATGCAATGCCTATTACAACGCTTCCTATGGTTATATATGGGTGTTGTATTATGCCCAAAACACGTTTTTTGTATTTGCCCAACAGTGTGTTGTAGGTAGAGTTGAAAGCAGTGTGGAAACGTTTTATAAATGTGTTGTTCTTCTCGTTCTTGTGGTTTTCGTCGTGCGGCTTAAGGAATATTGCGCACAATGCAGGACTCAATGTCAACGCGTTTACAGCTGATATACCGATTGCTATAGCCATTGTTATACCGAACTGTCTGTAGAATATACCTGACGTACCGGGAAGGAAACTAACAGGGATAAACACAGCCATCATGACAAGCGTAATCGACACGATAGCACTGCCTAATTCGCTCATGGCGTCGATGGAGGCTTTGCGGGTTGACGTATAACCTTGGTCCAGCTTTGCATGGACCCCTTCGACCACCACTATCGCGTCGTCGACGACTATGGCTATGGCTAAGACTAACGCACTAAGAGTAAGAAGGTTCAAACTGAATCCTATTACATAGATGAAGAAGAACGTTCCTATAAGTGCAACCGGTATGGCTATGGCAGGAATGAGTGTTGAACGCAGGTCTTGCAGGAAGATGTACACTACGATAAATACGAGTATGAACGCTTCTATAAGGGTCTTTATTACTTCATCGATAGAAGCATACAAGAAGTCGTTGGCGTTCTGTGCAATATTTATATGCATGCCTTCGGGCAGGCCTTTTTCTGCTTCGGCAAGCACATTGCTTATATCCTCGATAATTTCGGTAGCGTTTGTACCGGCTATCTGGAATGCTATACAGGATACACCCGTCTTTCCATTGACTTTGTTGGTAAAGTCATAAGTTAGTCGGCCTAATTCAACACGTGCAATATCCTTGAGTCTTAGAACCTGTCCGTCTTGTGTAGCACGTATTACTATGTTTTCGAACTCTGTTTCAGTTTGCAGACGTCCGCGATAACGCAGTGTGTATTGGAATGTCTGGTTCTCGCGTTCACCTATTGTACCGGGAGCAGCTTCGATGTTTTGTTGTGCGAGAGCTGTTGAAACGTCAGAGGGCATTAGATGATACTGTGCCATGCGTTCGGGGTCGAGCCATATACGCATTGAATAGTCAGCACCCATAACGAATGCTTCACCTACACCTTGTACACGCTGTACTTCCGGGATTATGTTGATTTTTGCATAGTTCTCAATGAACGACATGTCGTATTTGCCGCTTTCGTCGTAAACGGAGAACACCATAAGCATACTGTTCTGGCGCTTGCGGGTTGTGACACCGATTTTCGTTACTTCGGCAGGCAGCAAGCCTTGTGCCGTTGAAACGGCGTTCTGTACGTTAACGGCAGCCATGTCAGGGTCTACACCTTGCTTAAAGGTAATAGAAACACGTGCACCGCCGGTATTGTCGGCAGAAGATGTCATATAGTCCATGCCTTCAACACCGTTGATTGCTTCTTCAAGCGGGATAACGACACTGTTAAGCACGGTTTGGGCATTAGCACCGGTGTATGTTGCCGAAACGGAAACCGTAGGAGGTGCTATGTCCGGGTATTGTGTGATAGGTAGTGAAACCAGGCCTATAACACCCAATATTACGATGATTATAGAAATCACCGTAGATAACACGGGACGATTAATAAATCTATCTAATTTCATCGAGTTTTCGATTTGTTGGTTTGTTGTTGTGCTTTAAATTTTAACTGAAAGCATAGCGCAAAGATTTTATTACGCTTATAGGTTTGCTTTTTCAATTGCTTTCAGCGGTAAATAGCTTTATTTCTTTTCGGTCTCAGCCTTTTTGGTAGTGGCTTCAGCCCTTTTCTTTGCTTCTTCGGCTTTTGTTATCGGCTTTATCTGCATGCCTTCTTCCAATGTTGTTACACCTTCCGTAACGATACGTTCTCCTTTGGTCAGGCCCGAGGTTACGATATAGTTGGTGCCGTCGTCCTGGGGGGCTACTTTCACTTCGCGCGAAGCTACCTTGGAGTTCTTGTCTACAACGTATACGAATTTTTTATCCTGTATTTCGTATGTAGCCTTTTGCGGAATCATGATTATATCATTATATACGGTTGGTACAAGAATGGAGCCGGTTCCACCGCTGCGTAGCATTTTTTGCGGGTTGGGGAAGGTTGCGCGCATTTGTGCCGAACCTGTTGTCTGGTCGATAACACCGCTTACGGTTTCGATTTTTCCGGATTCGTTGTACATCGTTCCGTCGGAAAGTTGCAATTGTACGCTCGGGAAGCTGTCGAGCACGGCTTGCACGTTGTTGCTCTTACGTGTGTACGTCAGCAACTGCTTCTCGGTCATAGAGAAATACACGTACATTTCTGATATGTTTGAAACTGTTGTCAAGGGAGTTGCCGTTGATGAACTTACCAAGCTACCTACACGGTAGGGTATTTCACCGACAACACCGTCCGAGGGACTTACTACTGTGCAGTAGCTCAGCTGTTCTTGCGCGTTTAGAAGCGTTGCCTTAGCCTGGGCAAGCTGTGCTTCGCAAGACGCTAATGTATTGCGCGCCATTTGCAAGTCGTAATCGCTGATTATTTGTTTCTTATTAAGTTCTGTTTTATTTTCTACTGTCAGCTTTTGTGTGTTTAAGGCTGCTTTTGCCACATTAACTGCAGCGCGTGCGCTTTTAACCTGGGCTTCATATTGAACACGGTCGATAAGGAACAATGTTTGTCCTTTGCGTACCATACTACCTTCGTCAACGCATAATTTTGTTATGAATCCGGAAACTTTTGGACGGATTTCGATGTCCTGCTTACCTTTGATTGTTGCGGGGTAGGATGTCGATTGCTCAGTGCTTGTCGTCGTAACCGTCTCTACTACGTACTCTGGTGCACCTGTGTTGCCGCCAGTTTTCTTGCCGCAGCTTACAAATGCAAAAATAGTCAGTGCTATGACAATTTTACTTTTCATGTTTTATTAATGTTGTTTGGTTGATATATTCAGTTTTGTTTATTATAGCCCGATTATAAATACACGGGTGCAAAGTTACGAAAAACTCAAACTCGTAAAAAGTTTTTGTCTTGATTTGTTGGTTAATTAATGCTATTGTATATAGCCTATTTGCAATGCTTTTGTTAATGTGTCTTTCTTTATTTAGAAAAAGGTAAAACGTCGGAAAATCATGCAAAATCTTGTGCTTTCACGTGAGTAAAAATCAATGTAAAAAGGGGCTTATTTTGTACCAAACAGTGAAAACTGGAAAACAGTTCTTTATACATCAGTTGGAGCAAAGAAAAAATATCTCTGAGATATTTTAAAATATGTCCGACCTATTTCAAAATATGTCAGACATATTTTCGGCATCTTAAAACATCGACGAAAACTAATGCTGAAAAAGCGGACAAATTCGGATTGTGTGGTTTACTAAGGTGTATTGGGGGGGCTTGATTTTTGTCGCAGGTTTAATTAACATAAACGGCTGCTCGGTAAAATGCCGAGCAGCCGCTTTTTTGCTTATGATGTTTTTTACTTATTTCTTAGTCGGTTCACTTCCGCCGAAGTCGTCGAACATTATGTCGTTTGGCGATACTCCCAAAGAATCTAATAGTCCTACAACAGCTTTGCTCATTGGGCCGGGTCCGCACATATAGTATTCTATATCCTCTGGTTCGGGATGATTCTTCAAGTACTTTTCGTACATTACCTGATGTACGAATCCAGGTGTGTATTCAACGTTAGCTGCGTCGGCTTCGGGGTCTGGACGGTCGAGAGCCAAGTAGAATTTGAAGTTGGGGAAGTCCTTTTCAAGTTGAAGGAAGTCGTTCAGATAGAATACTTCGGAAAGCGAACGTGCTCCGTAGAAATATGACATTTTACGGTCTGTAGTATTGAGCGTGCCTGTCATGTCCATTATCTGTGCGCGCAATGGTGCCATTCCGGCTCCTCCGCCAACCCAAATCATTTCACGCTTTGAATTGAAACGAGGATGGAAGTCGCCGTAAGGACCTGACATGATAACTTTGTCCCCAGGTTTTAAGCTGAATATGTATGAAGAGGCGATACCGGGCATTACATCCATGAACCCTTTCTGCGGTTTTGGCAGGAACGGAGGAGTGGCGATTCTTACTGTAAGCATGAAGCGGTCGCCCTCGGCCGGATAGTTTGCCATGGAGTATGCTCTTGTTGTGGGAACGGTGTTTGAACATTTAAGTGAGAACAGTCCGAATTTTTCCCAAGACGGCAAATATCTTCCCAAAGATTCCTTGTCAATATCTTTGTCATAGTCAATGCTGTACTCCGGTATTTCGATTTGTGCATACGAGCCGGGTATGAAGTCCATATGTTCTCCTTTTGGCAAGGCTACTATGAACTCCTTGATAAAAGAGGCTACGGCTTTGTTGGATACAACGGTGCACTCGTATTTCTTAACGCCTAATACTGATTGAGGTACAATTATGTCCAAATCTCCTTTTACTTTAACTTGACATCCCAGACGGTAATGGTCGAGCAGCTCGCGGCGAGAAAAGTGCGCACGCTCCACGTCGATAGGTTCGCCGCCGCCTTTTGTTACCTGACATTTGCATTGGCCGCATGATCCTTTACCGCCGCATGCCGACGACAGGTAAATACCTTCTTCGGAAAGTGTAGATAAGAGTGAGGCTCCCTGTGGAACGGACAGCTTTTTTTCGTCGTTTATTGTAATAGTTACGTTTCCGCTTGGAGTTAGATACTTCTTAGCAATGAGAAGAAGTATAACCATTAATATGATAATACACCAGAATACTTCAATGCTGGATATTATGAATGATATGTCCATGTTTAAAAGTTTTTACTTAACCTACGGTATTTTGTTTTGGAGAAGTCGGGTAGGAAATTATTTTGACTATTTTCTACCGTTATATTTTCAATCCTGAGAAACACATGAAAGCAATGGCCATCAAACCTACGGTGATAAATGTGATTCCTAATCCTTGCAACGGTTTTGGTACATCAGAGTATGCCATCTTTTCGCGAATAGCGGCTAATCCCACAATGGCAAGCAGCCAGCCAATTCCGGAGCTTACAGCGTAATTGAATGCATCGCCCGTGCTTGTTATCGCTCTGGAGTCGGTGAGCGGGTCCATTTCAATACGCTGTTGCATGAACAGTGAAGCACCCATTATGGCACAGTTCACGGCTATAAGTGGCAGGAAAATACCTAATGCAGCATAAAGCGAAGGCGAGAATCGTTCTACCACCATTTCTACCAACTGCGTTATTGCTGCTATAACGGCAATAAAAAGAATAAACGAAAGGTAGGAAAGGTCTATGCCGAATATGCCGTCAGCACTAAGCACTTTTGTTTGCAGCAGGTAATTTATAGGAACTGTAACAGCTAAGACAAAAGTAACTGCTATACCCAAACCAAATGATGTCTTTATGTTTTTTGATACCGCCAAGTATGAGCACATGCCCAAAAACGAAGCGAATATCATATTGTCCACAAATATCGAGCGGATAAACAAACTTATTTCGTGTCCCATTTTATTATATTATGTGTGGATTGTATTATTATTGGTAAATGTGGTTTGATAATGTTAGTCTTTTTGTATTATTCGGCTTACCCAGATTATACAGCCCAATATTATCAGTGCCATTGCAGGCGTTGTCATCATGCTGTTGTCTAAGTACCCTAAATTGTATGCGGCATCGGGGATGAATTTGAAACCAAAAAGGCTTCCGGAACCTAATATCTCTCTTACAGCCCCTACTATAGCCAAAATGTATGCGTATCCAAGTCCATTGCCTATGCCGTCAAGAAAACTTTCCCATGGCGCGTGGTTCATGGCAAAGGCTTCCAGTCTACCCATGAGTATACAGTTGGTAATTATTAATCCTACGTACACAGACAGCTGCACGCTTACATCGTATGCCACCGCCTTGAGCAACATGCTTACTATTGTTACCAAAGCTGCTACGACAACGAGCTGTACTATTATTCTTATTCTGTTAGGGATAGTTTTACGAATAAGTGATATAATAAGGTTGCTGAATGCCGTAATAATTGTAACCGACAGCCCCATGACTATGGCAGGCTTGAGTTGTGAAGTAACTGCAAGGGCAGAACAAATACCGAGAATTTGTATCGTTATCGGATTATCCTTTCCGAGCGGTGCGGTAAGGACTTCTCTGTTTTCTGTAGAAAATAATTTGGCCATATTTCTTGTATACTGATTTAATTAAAAAACGCCACCAATATTATGTTGTGTAATGCGTGGACTTTCTATTTATCCAATAAAAAAGTTTTGTATTTGGTTAGGCAGTCATGAATCATGTCGCTGACTCCAACGTTTGTGAAAGTCGCGCCTGAAATTCCGTCGCATTGGTAATCTTCCTGACCTGCGTCACGTTTTTTTACGACACTAAGTAAAATGTTTTCATCGCCTTCCTTAAAGAGCTTTTTACCTATAAATTGATCTTGAAAAGATTGCTCTGTTATTCTGGCTCCAAGTCCTGCTGTTTCACTTGCGTGGCTGAAATAGGCTCCGAAAACGGTGTTCTTGTCTTCATTGAGTGCGATATATCCCCAAATACTTCCCCATAATCCTTTACCGTTAAGAGGAATAACGTATTTAGTCTGTCCGTCAATATAGCAGTAATAAACAGGAAGATTTTCATCAGAGATGTCTTTCATGTTGACTTTGAAGCCTGCTCCATCCTTATTGTTTCCTTCGTCTACAACAGAACCGTCGGAACGGATGATTTTGTCGTAAGAAATGCATTTGTTGTATTGTTCTTCGACTTCGTTATTGTTTATGTTCCGAATGTTTAATGAGGCAAGTATCTGTTTTTTCTTGTCTATGCGTTCGTTTGCAAGAGAAGCCGGTTCTAACGCTTTAGAAACAAACGCCAATAGAAACGCAACGATAATTACTACTATCGACGAATATACTATAATGTATGTATTGCTGTTTGTGTTGAGTTTCATGTTACATTTATTTTAGTTTTATCCTGCGAATACGGCGTCTTACATTGCTTTGAACAAAGCAATAGTCTATAGCGGGAGCAAAAATATTCATCATTAAGATAGCTAACATCATGCCTTCCGGATAGCCAGGATTCATTACGCGAATGACAATAGCTATAACCCCAATTAGGAAACCATAGATGTATTTACCCTTTTCGGTGCGTGCGCTGGTTACAGGGTCGGTAGCCATGAAAACTGCGCCGAAACAGAAGCCGCCAAGTATAATATGTTCATACCATGAAATAGGAGTCATTCCGGCATATTTGAATAGTGAAGCCGTTATGATTCCTCCTGCGAATACGCTAATCATTGTTTTCCAACTGGCAATTTTTGTTACCAATAGGATTATTGCGCCTATAGCTATTGCTATAACGCTCGTTTCTCCTATGCTTCCAGGAATGAGCCCTATAATAGAATCAGAAAGCGAAGCTGTAGGTGTGTTTCCTAAACTTACTTGTGCCAATGGCGTTGCTGCAGAGTATGCGTCCGGTAATTTGTTGCCGAGTCCTAAAATCGTGTCGTTGGCAATCCAAACCGCGTCGCCAGACATCTTTGACGGATATGAAAAAAACAGGAACGCGCGTGCTATCAGCGCTACGTTAAAGATGTTCATTCCGGTGCCGCCAAATATTTCTTTTGCAAAAATTACGGCAAATGCGACGGCAATAGCCATTATCCATAAAGGACAATTTACAGGTAAAATCATCGGGATTATTATACCTGTAACCAAATAGCCTTCCTGTATTTCTTCGTGTTTCCATTGTGCTACGGCAAACTCAATGCCCAGTCCCACTATATACGACACGATTATTTTAGGTAAAACGGCAAGGAATCCGTAAGAAAACATTTCAATAAAAGTGCCTTCAACGCCTGCTGCTTTGTAATTTTGGAAACCTACGTTGTACATGCCGAAAAGCAAAGCCGGCATTAGGGCTATTACAACAAACGACATTATACGTTTCGAGTCAATAGCGTCATGAACTGAAACTCCTGATTTCGATGTCGCAGACGGTACGAAAAGGAATGATTCAAAGCCTTCGAATACAGACCGGAAAGGTTTCAGCTTTCCGCCTTCTTCAAATTGTGGCTTTATCTTATCAAGATATTTTTTAAGTTTACTCATTGCTATTTTAGAGCTTGATTTATTTGGCTTTATTGATTCAAAAAAATATTATTACTCGCTTATGACATTTCGCTGCGTAAATAGTCGAGCCCTTCACGAACAATGCGTTGTAGTTCAAGTTTTGAGGAATCCACAAATTCTGCAACGGCAAAATCTTCGGGAGCGACTTCGTATATGCCGAGTTCTTCCATACGGTCTATATCTTTAGCGATTATGGCTTTTACCAGATAGCCTGCGTAAATGTCCATGGGAAATACCCTGTCGTATTCTCCACTCATTATTATATGGCGTTCGCCACCTTTTATGCGTGCGTCAAGATTATATTTCTTTTTTGGAAAAAGCCAGGATAAATACGAATGACTGGTAGAAAATTCGTTAAGTCGGGGACTTATCCACCCTAAAAGTTCGTTAACATCGTCACCTTCGGGTATAACTGTTACTTCAGTGGACTTTGCCGACAAGTAGCCGTCGATGGCAGCTTTTTTGCCAACGAGCGGGTTGCCGTTTATTACCCTTATGTGTTCGGTATGCTTTAGTTTACCTTCAAGAAGCGGTGTCAACCTTGAACCTATTACTATGTTATAATACTGTGGCTCTTTTACTTCCGCTCCTGCAAGTGCTATCCTGCGAGTGAAATCCAATCGACCGGTAAGAAGCAACTTCCCGAAGAATATAACTTCTTCAGCTCCAATTGTCCATACAATGTCTCCTTTATTAACGGGATAAGTGTTGTTTATTTGTACTCCTACGTTTCCGGAAGGGTTGGGACCTTTGAAAATGTTTATGTCGGCACAACTTATTTTTGAAATAAAAGAATCATTCTGCTCAGGTGAAATGCCGATGTGTACCGGTGCTATTTTTGCAAATGCTTCGATACCGGCAGAGAAAAATTCCTCACGCCCTTTTGATACGATTCCGAAATCCGAGGCCAAAGGCATTTTGCTGAAAGCAGATACAAATATGTCTCGCGGTGTTATGCGGGTATCTGGTACTATATCGTATGGGCGTTGCCTTATGAATTCTGATATTCCTGAAGCGTTTAGCAAATCCACGACCTTTTCAGACGTTAGTTTCGCAATGTCAAACTTGCTGAAATCTATAGCACTATATTCACCGTCGTTTTCTATGCGTACTGATAGCAGTTTGCGTCTTTCTCCGCGTTCAACACTTAAGACTTTACCGCTTACTGTTGCGGTAATCATTTGCGCCTCGTTGCGTTTGTCTACAAATATGGGTGTTCCTATTTTAACGTTGTCGCCTTCTTTGACAACGACCCGTGGCACACATCCGGTGAAATCATCGGGGCATATAGCAACGTCTGTAATCTTGCCTTCAATGTTGCTTACTATGTTTTCAGCCGTGCCTTCAAGGTTCAGGTCCAATCCTTTGCGCAGATTGATAACTTTCGACATAAGGTATGTATGTTCGTTAAAATTCAAAGTGTCACAAATGTACGAAATAATATTTATTTGCCAAAAAAATTAACAAACGAAAGAATTTATTATGTATATCCGGTAATAATGGTAGGGTATATTCCCGAAGAGCGGACAGAGTATAGTCATGATAAAATCATGTAAGAAATCGGGCTCTTTGTTTCAACTTGCAGCGTGTGTAATGGCTTCATAAATAGTGCGTGCTTTTTTGTCCGCATTGGATTAGGCGTTTTTTTGTTCCGCATATCAAGCCGTAAAAAATATGTCTGACATATTTTAAAATAGGTCAGACATATTTTAAATTATGTGCCTTGTATTTTTGTTCTCCTCCAAACAGTGGTTTAAGGCCCGTCACAAAAGGGATTCGTAAAAGCGTCTGTATTCGTCTTTTTCTGACAGTTTTAATCGCACGCGAAAATATTGAAAAAATCTAATATGATTTTTCTCAGGTTTATGGTAGGGATTGCCCAAGTTTTTACCGTGTGATAATATTCCGATTCGTATTTGTATCTTTGTAACATGTTAATCGACGAATATCGTACAATAAAAGGTGCAGGCCAAGGATTTTACTCTGAATTAAGGAGCAAGTTCCTGGCGTTTGCCTATCCTGTAGAGAACGCCGACGAGGCAATGCACATAATATCAGGAATGAAGCGCGAGTATCATGACGCCCGACACGTAGCGTATGCTTATATGATAGGTGCTGATTGTAATGTGTTTCGCTGCAATGATGACGGCGAGCCCTCCGGTACGGCCGGGCGGCCTATTCTCGGACAGATACGCTCGTCAGGATTAACTAATGTCCTGGTAGCTGTAGTTAGATATTTTGGCGGAGTAAAACTCGGTACGAGTAGGCTGGCCGAAGCCTATCGTGCTGCAGCGGCGGATGCATTGTCTAATTGTGAGATTGTAGAACGCTACGTTACGGTAAAATTTTCGTTCCGTTTCAGTTACGAACAGATGAATAATGTTATGCGTATATTGCGGAACAGTGAATCTAAGATAATTGAAAATACTTACGATGAAGGTTGCAAGATAACAGTAGAAGTGCGCCAGTCAAAAGTTGGGGACTTGCAAGCAAGTCTTGAAAAGGTTGAGACATTATTTATTGATAAATAATTTAGAAAAAATGGAAATAAAAAGAATTGACAGTGAATCTGAATTGTGGTTTGCAGAACGGTTGTATTTGCACAGCTTTCCCGAAAACGAACGTCGTGATGTGGAGGATTGGATTCGCTTAACACATAACGAACCGGCTTTTCATAACAATATTATATTGGAAGATTCTAAAAATGTAGGGCTTATAACTTTTTGGAGCTTCGCTGATTTCGTATATGTTGAACATTTTGCAATAGACAATTCCATACGCGGAAAAGGATTAGGCGGGCTGGCTATAGAAATGCTTTTAAAGAAAGTAGAAAAACCTGTCGTATTGGAAGTAGAACCGCCTGTTGGTGATATAGAGAAACGGAGAATTGCTTTTTATGAGCGTCATGGGTTCATATTGTGCGATAAAAAGTATTTCCAGCCGGCGTATGACGAAAGGAAACAAGGAATGGAATTGAAAATCATGTACTCCGGCATAGATGACATTGAAGAAATGTACGACGAAATAGTAAAATCGTTGTACGAAAAAGTATATAGAACAAAATATCCTTTGTCTTAGCTATTTGGAAAGATTGTCAGACAAAGAGATTCTTTGTTTTATCTTACTCCAAGCCTGCGTATCAAACAGACAGCATTTTTTCATGGTGTTTCTCATTTCCTTGAAGCGTACAGCCGGAATTACAAAACTAAGTTCGTCTGTTTCAACATAAGGGCGAACCGACGGGTCGAATAGGCCTACGAATGTCCGCCTGCCGCCTAATCGATTCTCGCGTACAGCATAGCTGATTACAGTGGCACATCCGGCACCGAAAGGTGCCGATACGGCGTCTTCCGCGTTGTTGTCGAAGTAAGCCCATGTTGCCAGTCCTGAAAGTATGTCTGGATTGGCGAAAAACAGCAGGCCTTCCATATTGTCAAATGAAACAGCGTGGTCAATACGCACGAAGTTAAGGTACTTTTTGTCGGTAAGTTGAACGTCAAGTTTAGCGACATACTCTGCTACGTCCTTTGGAGTAGCTTTATACCGTTCTTTTTCGGAGACAAACGTGTAGACTCGCTCTTGAAGCGGGGCAAAACCGGCGTAGTGCCTCCCGCCACCACATGTAACTGTGTCTTTGCTTAGTGTGATGTTTTGGCCTTGTTTTGCTTTAACCAACAGCTTGAACATGCACCCGTTGGTATTCTCCGGCGAGGCAACTGGAGTATCACTGTAATAAAACAATATCGGAAGCGGGGCTTTTTCGCCGAAAGCTTCACGGTAGTCACGTATGAAATCAGAAGTACCGGTCATTTGTTCTTTTTTGATAGCAGTTGCGGTAAAGGTAAAAAGAAATTTCGAAAAAACATTAGAAGAAAATCGGTTTAAGATATGCAAATTGACCCTTGGGATGTAAATGAAAATATTCCATTCCTAAGTACGGAGTTTGTGCGTCTATATTTGTCTGCTTTTTTCGGATGTTTTTCGAACGGGTTTTCAAGGGGCAAAAAATATGTCTGTGAAATTTTAAAATTTCTCAGACATATTTTCGATTATGTGCCTTGTATTTTTTCTTTTCTCCCACGTGGGTATAACACGCTGAAAATTAGTTTTCACTTTTTTTGCGCAGAAACGGCTGTTTTCCGTCACAAGTTTTTAGTCGTTTTATGTCCGCTTTTGCGGTTTCTTGCAGTGAAGAATACTTATGGGCCAAATATTCCGGATGTACAGCATGGACTTCCAAAGGTTTAGTCCAGCAAATATTCCGGTTGTTATTTCTATTCTATAAGGTATCCTTTTATCAAAGGGCGCGCATTGTAGGTTGAGGCCATGACTTCACCGTAAGCGCCTGCGGAACGGATAGCCAGAAAATCGCCGCGGTGGGTTTGCGGAAGCATAATATCTTTTGCAAAGACATCGCTGCTTTCGCATATCGGGCCTACTACATCGTATTTTTCCAGCTCCTTGTCGCTCGAAAGGTTTTCTATACAGTGGTATGCTCCATAGAGAGCCGGACGTATGAGATCCGTAAAGCCTGCGTCGACAATTGCGAATTTCTTGTTGCTTGTGGATTTTTCAAAAAGGACCTTGGTTATGAGGCTTCCGCATTGTGCTGTTACAGCTCTGCCCAATTCAAAGTGTACGGTCTGATATGGGCGTACCTTTAAATTGTTCCTATATGTGGCAAAATAGTTTTTGAAATCAGGTATTGGGTTATCGTCCGGATTGTCGTAATCTATTCCGAGCCCTCCGCCCACGTCTACCATTTCGCATTTTATTCCCTGCCCGTCAAACTCGTCAAGTAATGTGTTTATTACATTGCAAAGGTTTGCAAAACAGTCAAACTCTGTTACTTGTGAACCTATGTGAAAGTGAACTCCTAAGAAATGTATCCCTTTTAGAGATTCTGCAAGTTTAACGGTAGGAATAACGTCTTCCAAAGCTATTCCGAATTTGTTTTCCTCTATACCTGTTGTTATGTTGGCGTGGGTATGGGCGTCTACATTCGGGTTGATACGCAAGGCAACGGGAGCGGTTTTGCTCATCTTCCGGGCAATCTCGTTTATTACTTCGAGCTCCTGGGTGCTTTCTACGTTGAATGCCTCTATACCGGTATTGAGTGCAAATTCTATTTCTTCGTCTTTTTTGCCTACGCCGGCAAATACGATTTTCTCAGGAGCGAAACCGGCCTTTACGGCTTTGGCAATTTCTCCGCCGCTTACGCAATCCGCTCCGAAACCGCCGGCTGCAATAATGTCGAGTATTGCGGGATTGTCGTTGGCTTTTATTGCGTAATGAATGCGGAAATTACTGTCTGCTTTTGTTGCTTCCTTTATAGCGTTTATAGTATTGTTGAGTATAGTCTTGTCGTAAAGGTAATACGGGGTAGGGTGGCTTGAAATCTGATTTAACGTGATGCCTTTCATATGGAACGTTTTATGCGTGTCAGTCGTTGAACAGTTTTTCGCTTAATGCTTTCAATGCTTTTGCCTTGTCGTCAGAGCGTATAAGGAACGAGATGTTGTGATAGCTTCCTCCGTATGATACCATCCTGACAGGAATATCGCTCATTGCGCTCGTGATAAGACTTTCGTATCCTACGTTTCCCCATTCAAGGTCTCCTACAACGCAAATTATGCACATATCGTTGTCGATATCTACAGTTCCATATTTTTTCAGCTCGCTGATAATTTCGTTTAAATGCGTTTTGTTGTCAATGCTCATCGAAACTCCTACCTCCGAAGTCGTGACCATGTCAATGCTTGTTTTGTAGGTTTCGAAAATCTCAAATACCTTGCGTAAGAAACCTGTAGCAAGCAGCATTCGTGAGGAGACAATCCTTATAACGGTAATGCCATCCTTTGCAGCGATAGCTTTTATTTTGCGTTTTTCTATGTTGTTGTTAATTATGGTACCGGGGGCCTTTGGGTCCATCGTGTTCAGAAGTCTAACAGGTATTCCGGCAAATTTAGCAGGAAGGATACAGGTGGGGTGGAGTATTTTGGCACCGAAATACGCTAATTCGGCAGCTTCGTCGAAATTCAATTGCTTTACAGGCTTTGTGTTGTCAACAAAACGAGGGTCATTGTTGTGCATACCGTCAATGTCTGTCCAGATTTGGATTTCTTCAGCATTGATGGCTGAACCTATGAGTGACGCAGTGTAGTCTGAACCACCTCGTTTAAGGTTATCAACCTCGCCTTTAGAGTTGCGGCAGATGAAGCCTTGGGTGATATATATATTGTATCCATGGTTGTCGTCCAGGATTTTCTTCAAGTGCTGCTCTGTGTAAAGCAAATCCGGTTCGTCGTCTTCGGTAATTCGCATGAAATCCAACGCTGATAACAAGCATACATTTTTGCCGCATTCCTTAAGATAGTTTGTCATCATGTTGGTGCTTATTATTTCACCTTGGGCAAGTATCTCTTTTTCGCGAGTTGTGCTGTATCCTTGTTTTGTAAGCGAACGCAAATATTTGAATTCGTCAATAATAAAACGTTTGGTTATTTGTTTGTATTCTTCGGTTGAATACAGTTCGTCTACGTGTTTGCAATAAATACCTTCGAGTTTTTTTATTATATTATTTGCTCCAAGGGGATTGTTCTTGCTTAAGTAATCGGATATTTCGACGAGAGAATTCGTAGTTCCTGACATTGCTGACAGTACAACGAATTTTTGTTTTTCGTCAGATATAAGTGAAGCGACATTCTTTATACGTTGGGGTGAACCTACCGAGGTACCACCAAATTTCATTACTTTCATTTTCTTAATCTGTTGTTAGGTGCGTTTTTGTTTTATCTGTTATTTTTCAGATGTTTCTATGTCTTTAAGTTCAATTGGTTCGCAAAAGTCGTCGGTAACTTCTTTAAAAGTTCCTTCACCGCAACGGTATACCTTTCCTGCAAATTTATTAATCAGGTCAAGGTTGTGAGTGCTCATTATTATCGCGGTACCTTTGGCATTAAGTTCTGCCAAAAGTTTTGTAACATTCATTGCGGCATTTTTGTCTAAGTTACCGGTTGGCTCGTCGGCCAATATTATTTGTGGTTCGTTTAGTATAGCACGCGCAATAGCTGCTCTTTGTTGTTCGCCGCCTGAAAGTTCGTTGGGAAATTTATCTTCTTTTCCTTCCAGCCCTACACAGTCCAATGCTTTTTTTATCCTTTCACGTATTTCGTTTTTTTGTTTTATTCCGGTAGCGTGTAGAACAAACTCAAGATTCTTGCGAATATTCATGTCGCTTAACAGCTTGTAATCTTGAAAGATGATTCCTTCTTTTTTTCGCAAGTTGGGAATGTGCTTTCTTTTGATTTTTGACATATCGTATCCCAAAACAGTTGCCTCGCCGCCACTAATTTTCAGGTCTGCATAAAGTGTTCTGAGAATGGAACTTTTTCCAGAACCAACAGGGCCAATGATATAAACAAAATCACCTTTGTTTACACTGAACGTAACGTCTTTTACAATATCGTATTCCCCCTGTCTTATCAAGACATTGTTATAGGTAATAAGATTCTCATTTTCCATGTTGCAGCAATTAATTAATGTTTATGCCAACCTGGCTGGTGACGTTCTGCCAGTTCACTTATAACTTGTTCTATGCGCAAACCTTTTGATGTTAACAATACAATAAGGTGGTATAACATGTCGGAGCTTTCATAGATAAGCCTTTTGTTATCGCCTTTTACGGCTTCTATCACAGCTTCAAGCGCTTCTTCACCAACCTTTTGTGCCATGCGTTCTGTTCCGTCTTTGAAAAGACTTGTTGTGTATGAATTCTCAGGCATTTCTTCATGCCTTTTGTTAATGAAGTCTTGCAGCTCGGTTAGGAATAGTACGGGATTCTTTTTATTATCTTCACCCCAGCAAGTATCAGTACCGGTATGACAGGTTGGTCCGTGCGGGATTGCACGTATCAGCAAGG
>URSZ01000035.1 GCA_900550635.1 uncultured Prevotella sp.
ATACTTTATTAACCAAAGTAATAACATGGAAACAATGGAGTCCGACGAATTTTCATACATAAAGAACTGCGAGATGTTGAATCCCGAAGCGCTCCATGCTCTCCGTTCTTTGGTGGCGCAATACCCGTATTACCAGACGGCACGTCTTTTGCTGGTTAAGAATATGTGTAATAATAAAAACCCGGAGCTTGGTTATGAATTGCAGAAGGCATCTCTTTTTGCAGCAGACCGAAGCGTGCTTTTTTACATGACTGAGGGCGATAAGTATCGTTTGGACTATGCTTTTCAGCATGGTGGAGATAAAAAAGCAGACGTAGCTGTGGCAAGCAAAAAAAAGGGAATGGACAGGACTTCCGACCTAATAAACGATTTTCTAGTGGCCATGCCTGATGACCAACCGCACAGACGCCTGACTTTGGCTGACGCCACAACAGATTATGCCGCTTATTTGGAGCAGCAGGATGAAGAGGATTCGCCAAAAAGCAAATACCAGTCGCCTGCTTTTAGTGTAAAGACCACAGTAAAAGGAAACGCACAACCGCTAACACAGAAATCGGATTTACCTCTGACAGGTGAAAAAGATTCCGCAGATGATGAAAGTGAGCGTACAGCAGCAGTCAATGAATCGGTAGAGTCACAGTTTAACTCGCAGGAAAATGGTGGAGATGAGAACTTTTTTACCGAAACTTTGGCTAAAATATACATAAAACAGGGTAAGTATTTGCGTGCAATTGAAATTATGCGCAGATTGGAAGCCGATTATCCAAAAAAAAGTAGTTATTTTGCAGACCAAATCCGCTTCCTTGAAAAAATAGTAATAAATAATAAAAATAAAAAATAAGAAATGTATTCAGTAATAGTAATTTTAATGGTAGTTGCAGCAGTGCTGATGTGCTTCATAGTGTTGATTCAGGAATCTAAAGGTGGTGGCTTGGCTTCGGGCTTTGCTTCGTCGAATCAGATAATGGGCGTAAGAAAAACAACCGATTTCATAGAAAAGGCAACATGGACATTGGCAATAGCATTGGTTGTTTTCAGTGTAGCTTCTGCATATTTCGTTCCTTCTCCTGAATCGCAGAAATCAGTAGTACTCAAGGATAATGCAATGCCTGCTCTGCCAATGCAGCAGAATACTCAAAAAAGCACAACGCTTCCTGCTGCAGGCAATGCCCAGAATAATGCAACTCAGAATAACGCAGCTGCTTCGGAAAATGCGGCTGGTAATGCCGGAGAAAGCAATGCTCCAGCTGCTGCACCGCAGAAATAAAATATTTGGCTGTGCGTAAAAAGCAAAAGTAATTGCTTTTGCTTACCTGTTAAGTTATTGATGGTAGGAGAAGGCCTACTTATAAAAAAGTCAGAGACGATTTTAATCGTCTCTGACTTTTTTACGGGAATACCAGTCTATAGGTTTTAACGTGGTCTCCTTGGGTAAAGTTATCGTTTTTCGTAAAATCTTACGTAGTCTATTTCCATTACAACAGGTAAATCGTTAAGGTCTATTTCTCCAACCCAATCTCCGCCCAGTTGTGCCGACAATATTATGTAGAACGGATTTCCAGGGAAAGGGAATTGGTTTTCAATATCCGGCTTTTGACGTTCGTATACGTGTGAACTTTTTCCATTTACAAAGAATTCTATTTTTTCAGGCGTGAGTTCAACGGAATATAGATTGAACTCAGCAGGTTCTACCGGCGTTGTCGAGTGGTTTTTTGCCGGCTTTTCCAAGCCTTTCCAAGTTAGGTATGTATGTACGGTTTGATGAATTTCGGGATCATGGTTCAAGTGCTCCATAATATCGATTTCGCCTCCGCGCGGCCATGCTATGTTGCTGTCTGGAATAAGCCATATTGCAGGCCAAAAACCTTTGCCGCCTTCAATTCTGGCCCTTACGTCCACGCGTCCGAAGCGTATGGAACGCTTGCCTTTGCTGTTTATTCCGCCTGTAATGCAGGGCAAGGTGTCATTGAGTTCCGGCGGTGTGCGAATTCCGTACAGTTTTAAAGTTCCATTGCTAATGCGGCAAACTGTATCGGCCGGTGACATGTGGCCGCTCCATTGTTTTTTGGCTCGTTCGCAGCGGTTCCACGAAATGGTATCGAGTTTGTTGCCGTTGAATTCATCCGACCAAACGAGACGCATGTTTTTGTAAGATTGCAGAGTGTCTTTACTTGTTAATTGTGCAATGTTACTTTTCCCTTCTCCATGCTGTGCAAAAGCATATAATGCGGTCATTGTCGCTGCGATAAAAGTAATAAGTCGTAGTTTCATTTCTTTAGAATATTATACGTGCCATACAAATTATGTTACTTAAATAAGAGGAATTGACTTTTTGTGCGCCGCTTCCTGATGTATTCCGGTCAAAATATTTTATTCCGGCGTATTTACAAGCAATTTCAATGTTGCGTCCAATTTTAAGGTCTCCAAGTAAAGAAAACCTGATTCCGTTACCATACATGGCAGTAAAAAGATTGTATACGTACATCACATTGCTTTCGTAAGCATATAAACGTGAAGAATAGTTGTCAGTATCAAAGTACGAAATGCCGCCATGAATCCTTAAGTTCTTGCATCTGTATGAAACTCTTTGGTTGAACATCCAGCCTCTTGAAGTTTCTTTACGCTTAGTAACTGAGGTTCCCGATAAATTAGAGTATAATGATATTTTGTTTAAAGTTATTTTCCCGGAAATTTTTATAAGATTTTTTGTGTATGGCACAGTGTCAGCTGCGCCATATCCTTTGTCGCACTTTCGATACGAGCCTCGCCATTCGGCGGACAGATAGTCGCCCTCGTAATTGTGCAGGTATGCTTCAGCCATGTAATCAACTCCGTTCATTGGCGCGCGATAAGAATATGTTGCCCAAGGGAAACGATATAAGTCTACATATCCTCGTAATATCAGGTTATTGCTTACCTCGGCTGAGATTCCTGTCAAGACTCCTCGCTCATTAGATGTCTTGCTTGATGAAGAGAAAGAATCAGCAAAAGGCTCTGCGTATTTTTTAGAGTACATCCGTTGAATACTGGTGAGCGTGATATATGGAAACATTTCCCATTTTATTGTGTTGATTATAGCTGTCGCACTTTTTTCGGAAATAGCAGCTTCACCGCGTAGTGAAAGTCTCTTACCGTTATAATTGTAGTGTGCGCTGGCAGCGCGGAAATTTTTCCCTCGCATAGCAAATTTGTTGTATTCTGCTTCACGTGGTGAGATTTTTCTGTTGTAATGTGAAATAGCGGCAGCTATGCCAATATTCCATTTTTTCAGTTGAATAGAGACGTCTGTTCCTGCTGTGAAATTTTCTGTATTATTTCGTCTTTTTTGTTCAGTGGAAGTTCTGTGGTATCCATTGTTTGGAAACGAAGTTATTTCGCCATCTTCGTTCAGCATAGCGTCCATACGATTGTATGAAACGAATGCGGTGGCTGTAATGTTACCGAAACGCATAAAGCCGGCTCCTCCTCTGAAGAAATCATTTTCCGAAGTAGATGTATGGGCACTTATAACGCGCCGGCTGTTATACGCGTCCAGTAAGGCGCTTTTCCCGCCGTAAAAGTAATTATTGCCAACTACCAAGCCTTCTGCAAATCTAATCCTGTAATCTCCCAATGCGTAAGCATAACGTCCGTTCTTTTGTTTGCGGTAAAAATACGCGGAGTAGGAATCTGTCAGAAAATTCCCCCTACAAGCGAAAGGTTCTCCTGCGTCTTTTTCGGTTGTGATACCGAATTGCAATTCATCGTTGTACTTGTAGTGATAACGCAAGGCAAATCTATTCTTGTCTCCGAGATATTTGCTCGAGTTAGAAATCTTGCTGTCAGTTTTATATCCGTCAGCTGTGTAAAAAGGTGTAGACGTATTTATTGCTATTTCGTGTTTCCCTGTAGTTAGCATATCAAGTACAGTCGGCTTCTTTGTTTCGTCGGCAGCACATTTTAGAAAAATGGTAAGAAATTTCCTTGTCTGAAAGTCTATTCTTTTTATGAACATGAGTTCCCCAAGCGAAAGCATAGGGCCATGTTTGCTTACATAACTAACAATCGAGTCAGCCTGTGATTGTGAAAGAAATGGCAATTGAAGCAAATCTTCACGAGAGGCAGTGTTTATGTTTATTGGATTGTTGTGTATGTTTTGCAGATTTTCCAGTAGCTCTTCGTTTGTTTCAGAATAATTGCCGTCTGAATAATATGAGTTAGTGAATTCGTCAACGAAATCTTCCCACGAGTATTCAATAGACAGGAGTGATTGCTGTTCCTTTTCTTGCGCCTTGATTTCGGTAAAGGTAATGACAAAGCATATAAGGCACGCCGTCCGGAAATATTTTCTTCCGCGGCAGTGCCTTGTGTTTATGCTTTTTGTCTTATGCAGACGCATTAATATTTTATTTATGCCGAAAGCGAGGATATTATAGCTTTCATTTCAGTATAATGTTCTTCTACACTTTGCAGCAGTTTGAACTGTGCTTTGGTGCGCACCAGATTATGCTCGGGGTACAGTATTTTATAATAGGTGTCTCCGTTAATATAATCGGCAAGGAAACGTACTGTTTGCATGTAAGGGAATAAGGCGGTCGCGTATGGAAGGTTGTTAATTTCCGTTTCTGTAAGAAATGAACCTGCGCTCTTTAGGTATCCACGGGCAAAAGCTTCAAATATGTCGATTTTGAAGTTAACGTTGTCAAGATTTTCATCATCTTCTTTACCGGAGTTTGCAGCGGTGCGCAAGAAATCGCCAAAGTCGGAGAATACAAAGTTTGGCATTACTGTATCTAGGTCTATTACGCAAAGCACCTCGTCTGTCTTGGCGTCAAAAAGCATATTGTTGACTTTTGTGTCGCAATGACATATTCTTTTTTTCAATTTCCCCTCGCGGAAAAGTCTTTCTCCGAGGGTCATGTTTTCGGCTCTGCGCTCTATTTCGTCTATATAGTATTTTACTGATTCTGCACGGCCTGCCTTGTCCTGTTCAACTGCTTCGCGAAGTTGTTGAAGACGGAATTCCATATTGTGGAAGTCCTTTATCGTTTCGCCTAATTCAACAGGGATGTCGGCCAGCATGGATTCAAAATCTCCGAATGCCAATCCCACGGTGTATGAGGAGTCTGCACTTACTTCGCTTTTTGTTACAGTACCTTCTATGAATACCATTATACGCCAATAGTTGCTGCCATCATAAAAATAGTACTTGCCAGAGTCGTTTGCCAGTGGAATGAATTCCAAACAATGGCGTTCCGGCTCGGATTGTCCCTTTTCTGATAGTTTTTTTCGTATGTGGTTGGTGACGGCCACAATGTTTCCCATCAACATGTCTACGTCGGGAAAGACAGCGTTGTTAATAAGTTGCAGCACATAATTTGGCGCAGAGTTCTCCTTGGTTGTAACTTTGTAAGTAGTGTTGATAAGTCCGTCTCCCAAAGGCTCTATGCATGACACGGTCCCTTTTATCTTGAATTTACTGGTGATGGAAATCAAATCGTTTTGTTTCATGTGCATTAATTTAATTATGGTTTAATGTAATGTTACTTATTTCATGTAAAGTAGAGGAATAAACTTCGCTAAAATAACGATTTTTTGTAACGTAACGTTCTTTAAGCCGATAAAATGTGAAATAGGGCAATCCTATTATGTTTGTACAGATGTAGGGCAATAATAAATGGAACGCTCCAAAATAGATTTTGGAGCGTTCCATTTTAAAGTGTAGACTTTTAAGCAGGTTCTATTAAGCCTGTGCTTCTTCTGCGGGAGCTTCGTCTTCCTGCGGAGCTGCCTCTGCTGCAGCCTCTTTTGCTGCTTCTGCTTCAGCTGCCAGTTTAGCGGCTTTCTTCTCTGCTACGCGTTTTGCTATTTCTTCGCTTATTTTGTGCTCTTCTTCCTGGCGGGCTTTAGCTTGCGAACGTTTGTCAGCGTCGTCTTTAGCTTTTACAGCGTCAAGCTTTGCTGTTTTACTCTGTTTCCAAGCTTCGAATTTTTGCTGTGCGGCTGCTTCGTCGAAAGCACCTTTCTTTACGCCGCCACGCAAGTGTTTCATGAGCATTACGCCTTCGCGGCTTAATATGCTTCGCACCGTGTCGGTAGGCTGTGCGCCGACCTCAACCCAATATAGAGCGCGCTCGAAATTGAGTTCTATTTGTGCAGGGTTTGTGTTGGGGTTGTAATACCCGAGACGTTCGATAAAGCGTCCATCGCGTGGAGCTCTCGAATCAGCAATCACGATAGTGTAGTGGGCATAGCCTTTGCGACCGTGACGCTGCAATCTGATTCTTGTAGACATAAATTTGAATTAATTATTGATTTGAACATTCCGCTATCTCGTAACGGCGGTGCAAAAGTAATTATTTAATTTGGATTTACAAGTGTATATATTGGTTTTTTGACATTTAAACTAAATGTTTAGGCTTTGAAAGCGACATTTTTATGAAATAGAAAATCAATATCGCGTATAATATCAATGAAGCAACCTCGCTCCAAGTGTTTTCTACCCACGAGTAAAGCATGAAATCCAGCCCGCAGAACCTTAGTGCCGCACTTACTACTCCCATTAGCGCACCGCCTGCTATGAAGCCTGAAGCTATCAGGGTGCCGCGTTCATTGTAAGCGTTCTTTATGGCTTCGTCTGTAGAACGGGTATTTACATACCAGTTTATCATTCCGCCAACGAGCAACGGAAGGTTTAGTTCCAATGGTATGAACATGCCTAAGGCAAAGGCGAGCGCCGAAACATTGAATACGGTTAGTATTATCGCGATTACGGCTCCTATTCCGTATAACAGCCATGGAGCTTGCCCGCCATTCATCATAGGCTCTATTACGGCAGCCATGGCATGGGCTTGCGGGGCGGCAAGAGCGTCGCCCGAGAATCCGTATGTCTTGTTGAGTATCATCATGACGCCTCCTACGGTAGCTGCCGAAACAAGAGTGCCGAGGAATTTGAATGTTTCCTGTTTTGCAGGTGTTGTGCCGAGCCAGTATCCTATTTTCAGGTCGGTTACAAAGCAGCCCGACATGGCCAATGCTGTGCAGACCACTCCGCCCATAAGTAATGCGGCTACCATGCCGCCTGTACCGCTAAGTCCTACGGAAACCATGATTATTGACGCCAGTATGAGTGTCATCAGCGTCATGCCCGATACGGGGTTGCTGCCCACAATGGCTATGGCGTTGGCTGCAACGGTGGTGAAAAGGAAAGCTATCAATGCTACTAACACCAGTCCGGCAACTGCAAAGAGAAGATTCCCGTTCATTACGCCGGTAAAGAAGAAAACGAATATTATAAGTAACGTTACAATCGAACCGATAACGATTATCTTCATCGGAATGTCGCGCTGTGTGCGCGGCGTGGTTTCGGCTTCCTGTCCTTTGCGCTTCATCTCGCGCCGTGCAAGGCCTATTGCCCCGGCTATTATCTTGCGGCTTTTGAGAATGCCTATTATTCCGGCCATGGCAATAGCTCCTATGCCTATCGAGCGGGCATAGGTGAATATCTGTTCGGGGCTGGCTGCGGCCGCCGGTACGAAGGTGCCTTCCCCGGCTGCTATTTGCAGGTCGCCGAAGAACAGGGATATGCCTGGAACGATTATCCACCATACAACTACGGAGCCGAAGCATATAATTGTAGCATATTTCAATCCTACGATGTATCCCATTCCGAGTACGGCAGCGCCGGTGTTTATCTTGAACACAAGTTTGGCCTTGTCGGCAATGGTCGCGCCCAATTCAGTAACGCGGCTCGTGAACTGTTCGTTCCACAGGCCGAACGTCGATACGAAGAAGTCGTACAACCCGCCTATTGCACCGGCTTTGAGCAGCAGTTTTACGCTTTTGCCGCCCGATTGCCCCGACACGAGCACCTGCGTCGTTGCCGTGGCTTCGGGGAAAGGATATTTGCCGTGCATGTCTTTGACGAAATACTTGCGGAAAGGTATCAGGAACAATATTCCCAGCACACCTCCAAGCAGGGAGGCCAGGAACACTTCTACAAAGTTTACCGCAATGTCAGGATATTCGGCTTGCAGTATGTACAGGGCCGGAAGTGTGAATATGGCTCAGGCAACCACACCGCCAGAGCAGGCGCCTATGCTTTGTATTATCACGTTTTCGCCCATGGGATTTTTGCGCTTGGCTGCGCTGGATACACCTACGGCTATTATTGCTATTGGTATGGCAGCTTCGAACACCTGGCCCACCTTGAGGCCGAGGTATGCTGTTGCGGCTGAAAATACTACGGCCATTACGAGACCCCATGTTATAGACCATGCTGTCGTTTCGCGCGGCGTATGGCTTGCCGGCATTATAGGGGTGTATGTTTCCCCGGGTTTCAGTTCCCGGAATGCGTTTTCAGGCAGTGACGCATGCTGCTTGAGTTCGTTTGTTTCGTTTTCGTGTTGCATGTCAGTATGTTTCGGTAAAAGAATTAAATTTTTGCAAAGATAGCGAAACGAATAAGCAACACAAAGAGAGTACCCCGTTTTTTGCTTTGGAGCGGCGAACAAATAGTGGCATTGTTTTTTTCAGGTTTTACATCGTTTTTGTCTGCCGGTTTTTTCACCGGTTTTCAAGGGGCAAAAAATATGTCTGACATATTTTGAAATAGGTCAGACATATTTTAAAATACAAGGCACATATTTTTTATTTGCTCTGAAGGGGGGATAACGTTCTGAAAATTAGTTTTCATTTTCAGCGCCCGGATTTGTCTGTTTTACCAGTTGTCGAAGAAACGGAGCGAGATTTTTGCACCGAACTGGAAGCCCGAGGCGTTCCCGCCTCCAAAGAATACGGCACCGTCGAAGAAGTCCGAAGAAATTCCGTAGCCGCCTTCCACGTATGCGTTCAGCGCATGCAGTGATACGGCATTTAAGTACACGCGTTCTTTCTTTATTATTTTTGAAATCAATGGTACACGCGACAGCAGGAGCATTGGGCTTTCGTAGGCAGTGCACAGCAGTGCATAATAGTTGGATTCGTTGTACCAGTGGCGGTCGAGCAGTTGGAAATCGCCGAGCATGTCGTCATCCCAGCCAGTTGGCATGTTCTGGAACGAGAAGTTGTCGTAGTCCACGAAGTACATCTCCTTACGGTCGGTGAACAGACCGCCTCCTGCACGTATGTATATCGAACTTAATGCCTTTAGGTTTATCTTGTACGAGGCATCGAATTCCCAGCGCTCATATCTGTTGTCGCATGTCCACCAGCGCACGCCTTTTTCGTATGACATTCGGAACGTAGGCCATGATGTGTGCACCGGTATGCGCCGGCCCGATGCGCGAGTGTAGTAGAGTGCCGGCGTGTATTCAAGGTCAATGTATGGCGCAATACTCTTGTAGTGGCGTTTCATGCCGTTCGACGAGGCTACATTGTTCCAGTTTATGAGGTTTCGTTTGTGGAACGACAGTCCGGAGTGTATTTTCAGTCCCACAACGGGTTCTATGTAGAATGCCGCACCGGTATAGAAGTCGTTGTAGTAGTTGAAGTTGTATTTGTTGAACACGTTGAGCAGAGAGTCGTAGTCGCTGTATTTTTCGAGCTCTTTCCTAACTTCGCGCGCCTGGAGACTGCTGTAGATGTGGTTGCCGTTGCGTACTATGGCTTCAAAACCCATGCCTATGCTTGGAAATATCAGGACGTTGAGCGGCACATTCCAATACACTTGCTTTTGCTTGAAGCTGTATCCCACGCGGGGCGAGAGTTTGAGATACTGGCCTCGGGGAAAGTTTACATTGAAGCGCAGCCTTGCCTGTAGAGATACGCCTCGCGAGCCGGACCACTGGAACATTGAAGGAGTGATTACTGCCGGAAGTGCTAATGTCGTATTCTCGTTGAAATCAACGCTGTGGCTGCTCAATAGTATATCTTCGATTGAAGCTGTTTTTTCTTTCTTTTTGGCATGATTGGGGCTTGATGTGGTATTGCTTTTTACAGACAACGGTATTGAGGAGTAAATGGAATCTTCCCAGGACGTAAGCGGTTGTGGACGGTAGTTGTCGAAGTATTCCCTTGTGCGGACCACGCCTGTCGTGTCGTGCGGTATAAGGTTAAGTTCCGTTATGTCGTATTGCTTGCGTCCGGCAATGAAGCGTAGCGAGTCGGTATAGTTCGTGCTGCCAAGGTTTTCGTAATACATGTGCGAGTCGAGGCTCATGCTTACCGTGTTTCCTCCCCATTTATATTGCAACTTGATGTACGTTTGTTGCGGGAGCAGCGATGAGAGTCCTTCTTTTCCCGTCCGGAGGTTAACATTAACGTGCAATATCCTGTCGTAAACTGCATTGAAAATGACACTTTCTACTCGGCCTGTTTCGTATTCAATCCACGCTGTGCCCTCGACTAATTGGGTGTTGTCGTATTTAGGCGTGAAAGCCAGCATTACCTTTTTGCCCGTTCCACTGCCGCTTACTACTTCAATGGCATATTTGTAGTGGCTTCGGTTTTTTTTGTTGAAAGGTGATAACAGGTAGTCTATGTATATAGTAGGCTCGTAAATCAATGCGTTTACGTTGTTGTGCAGGATGTCGGGAATTTTGCGCAGCTTTCTCATTGAACTGTAGAAAGCTATTTCTTTCCTGTTTACGATTCCAAGGTCGAGATAATTGTAGCGCGTAATGCTCTCGCCGAAAATGTGTCGCTTGCCTTTAGGAAAGTCTATGGAGTGGGGCAGCAGTTTTAAAAGGAAATTGCGGACGTTGCTGTCGATGTGGAATTTGGTGTATACGATGTTTTCGAAGCGTCCTATGTGTCCACCGTTGTTTTGTGCGTAAGCGAATACTCGGTTCATAAGAGTGTCGGCAGACGTTTCAAGGGTTTGTGCACTTGCCTTTGGAATGTTGGCGGCAAATGTAAAAACAACGAAAAGCGTTGCCGATAATATGAACAAATACTTTTTCAAATGCGTGTTATGCTTTTCACTCCGTGTACGGTGCGTAGCTTTTTGATAAGTCCGTCGACGGCATAAGTATCATTAACGGAAACTGTCAGTATTCCTGAAAATAACCCGTCATTGCTGTCTATTCGTATGGACCGTAGGAATACGTTGGTTTCTTTGTCGATAATGGAAGTCATGTTGTTTACAATGCCAATGTCGTCGTTGCCTACCACTTGAAGCGTAATGATATATTGTTTGCCTCCCTTGCCGGCCCATTGCGCTTTTACTATGCGGTATCCGAAACGTTCGCGCAGCATTCTGGCATTCGGGCAGTTGGTGCGATGGATCTTGATTCCGCCGCCTGAAGTTACGAAACCGAACACCTCGTCACCGTAAATCGGGTGGCAACATTTGGCCAGGGAAAAGTCTATGCCTTTCAAGTTGCGGTCGATAATGAGCACGTCGTCGCTGTATGTGCTTGTATCGTTTTCCGGTTTGTTATAGTTATAATTACCAGCGCTTATGATTTGACTACGTTCGGCGTTGCCGTGTTCAAAATCGTATAGTTCCTCGTATTGTTCGGCCGCTTCACCGGCTTCGAGCTTTCCGGCCGCCATAGCCTTGAAAAACTCACTCAGTTCCTTGTAGCCGGTTTTTTTTGCCAGGTGGTTTATAGTAGCTTCTTCCCAGGGGAGTTTGCGGTTTTTCAGCTTGCGTTCAAACTCTTCGCGGGCAAATTGTCCTTCTTTTATGGCTTTTTCATGCAATGCCTGACGTATCTTGCTTTTTGCTCGTGCTGAAGCTACATAATTGAGCCAGTCGGGATTAGGGCTTTGGGAATTGGATGTCAGTATTTCCACCTGGTCGCCGCTCTTGAGTTTATGGCGCATAGGGTAGTTGTGCCCGTTGATTTTTGCCCCGACGCAGTGGTTGCCTATATTGGAGTGTATGCGGTATGCAAAGTCGAGAACGGTAGCGCCTCCGGTCAGTTTGTATAGGTCTCCCTTAGGTGTAAACACATATACTTCCTCGTCTTTAAGGTCGAACTGTAGTTGGTCGATAAGTTGTATGTTATCGCCCGTTTCAAGTATGGAACGTATTTCACCAATCCATTCGTCAATGCCGCTTTCCCCGCTTTTCACGCCTTTGTACCTCCAGTGTGCTGCAAGTCCGTATTCGGCTATTGTGTCCATTCGCTCGGTGCGAATCTGCACCTCAACCCATTTGTTCTGAGGCCCGAGCACGGTGATGTGCAGGCTTTCGTAGCCGTTGCTTTTGGGTACGCTCAGCCAGTCGCGCAGGCGTTTGGGGTTGGGCTGGTACATGTCGGTTATAATGCTGTAAACCTGCCAGCATTGCAGTTTTTCCTTATCCTCGGGGCAGTCGAGGATTATGCGTATTGCGAAAAGGTCGTAAACACCCTCGAAGGCGCAGTGCTGCTTTTGCATTTTCTGCCAGATGGAGTGTATGCTTTTCGTGCGCCCCTTGATATGGAATTTAAGTCCTGCTTCGGTCAACCGTTTGTCTATCGGTTCTATGAAGTCTTTGATATATGCGTCGCGGGCACGCTTGGTAGCGTTGAGCTTCTCGCGAATCATATAATATGCGTCGTGCTCGAGGTACTTTACAGCGAGGTCTTCCAGTTCGCTTTTAATTTTGTAAAGCCCTAACTTGTGTGCGATAGGGGCGTACAGGTATTCGGCTTCGCGGGCCACTTGCTTTTGGGCCTCTTTGTCTTCCACGTCACGAATGCGCCGCATTGTGCTCAGGCGCTCGGCTGTCATGATAAGGATTACACGTATATCTTCGGCAAAACTTACGAGCAGGTTTCTGAAATTCTCAGTTTCTACAATAGGCGTTTTCGAGTACAGTTCTTTTACCCGTTGCATTCCTTCAACGATGTTCCTCACGTCTTTGCCGAATTCCCTCTCAATTTCTTCAAACTGTTCTTCTCCGTTTATTACGGGAGCAAGCATGCAGCCTACCATTGCGTCTGCGCTAAGGTTTATTTCCCTCCTTAGCACGAGGCACGTTTCAAGCGAAGTTATGACCGGGTTGAAGCCGAAGATGTCGCGTTTAAGTCCGTGCTTGCCTGTTTCCTTTATTATGTAGTCCTTTACTTTCCTGAACCCGTAAGGTTCTATTGATTCGGGATCGAGACGGACAATTTCCTTTGCAAGCCCGATTAACTGCAATCTTTCTTCATCTGTAAAATAAATCTCATTCATGGCGGCTGAGCTCTTTTTGCAAAAATACAAACATTTCGGATATGACAAAATGCCGAGGAATGGGTCTTTAGGGCGGTGTAGTCATATAAATGTTGAAAAAAGAATACACTAAGTTAAAAGTTCGTATATTCGCGATACGAACCTTGAAAATATTATAACATGCGTAATAACAAAATGACGATTATAAGGGCGCTGTGTTCGCTTTGCGTGGGATGTTTCCTCGTGGCTTATCCCGATTATACCGCAAAAATGCTTGTGATAATGGTCGGCCTTTTGTTTTTCATTCCCGGGCTGGTATCTATAGTGTTGGCTTTTGCAAGACCAAAGGTTGCAGAGGGGCAGGAATATGAAAGAAAAGCATTTCCCATAGTCGGGATAGGCAGCAGCATATTGGGTCTTGTGCTTATTATAATGCCCACTGTGTTTATAGCTATAATGATGTATATTCTGGGAGTAATGCTTGTAGCCGCCGGTATTTACCAGATAGTGGAATACAGGTCGTTCTCGAAAATCATGTCGGCTTCGTTGTGGCTGTATGCTATTCCCGTTTTGGTAATAATGGCCGGCATATTTATTTTCCTGAACCCTATAGTGTCGGCTTCACTTCCGTTTATCGTGCTTGGGGTGAGCGGTATTGTTTACGGTGTGTCGGAATTCGTCAAGTTCTTTGTAATGAAGAAAGCGTACTCCCGCTTGAAGAAACAGGATGAAGCCCGCGAAAACACACAGGTTACCGACATAACTTATTACGACGACATAAGCGCGGAATAAGTTAGTGCTTTTCAAAAAAGTGTGCCAAGGAGAGGAAAACGTTTATAAGCTTCACGGATATGATGTAGGAAAGCCCGCCGGCGTATGAGCGGGCTTTTAACTATTGTGAACGGTAAAAAGAGGATGCCGTGGGAGTGTTTTTTGCGGGTGTTGGAGAAAAGAAAAAAAAGGTCGGACTAATTTTAAAATTCAAGGCACATATTTCGAAATATGTCCGACATATTTTTGAAGGGTCTGAAAGTGCTTGTCTACAGGCTTTTGGGAGTGGCCGTATCGGAGTACTTGGTTTTAACATTTTGCGTTTTGTTGATTATCAAAACGTCAATTATCCGCGTGTTATGCACGACAACTTTCATGCTCTGCATACATTTAATTTTTTTGCGGCCGTGGGGCGAGCGCGGTTTGCGTGAACAGAGGTCTCTTTCTTAATGTGTTATGCTTTCTTGAGAGCAAGAAAAAAACATGTCCGACATAATATGAGTTATGTCGGACGTGTTTTAAAATGTATCGGATATGATTCCCGGTTGCTGAAACCTGTTAATAAGAACGTGCGACGAGTACGCGCGCTTTGGCCGGTTTGCCGCTCACCATGTCGTTGCCGAGGTTATCCTGGCTCACACCGTAAGGCACGCAACGTATTGTGGCCTGCGTTTCTTCTTTAATCCTTGCCTCTGTTTCGGGAGTGCCATCCCACGGGCAGAGGAAGAAGCCACCTTCGGGTATGAGTTTCTTGAACTCTTCATAGTCGTTGCATTCGCGCGTGTTGTCGTCCAGACGTTTCTTTGCCTTTGCAAAAATGTTGTCCTGCATTTCGTTGAGCAATGCTTCTATGCGTTCTTCTATTCCGTCGAAAGGCACCGTTTCTTTTTCCAAAGTGTCGCGGCGCATTATTTCCACCGTACCGTTTTCGATGTCGCGCCCGCCTATCACAAGGCGCACTGGAATACCGCGCAACTCGTAGTCTGCAAACTTGAAGCCCGGACGTTTTGTGTCGGAATTGTCGTATTTTACGGATATTCCGCGTTTCTGCAGGCGTTCCACAAGCGGGTTGATGTGGCTGTCGAATTTCTCTTGTTCGCCGTTCTTGAAAATAGGAACGATAACCACCTGTGTGGGTGCGAGGTTGGGGGGCAGCACTAGGCCGTTGTCGTCGGAATGCGTCATTATGAGTGCGCCCATGAGGCGTGTTGATACTCCCCACGACGTTGCCCAGGCGTAGTCGAGCTTGTTGTCTTTGTCGACGAACTGCACGTTGAACGCTTTGCCGAAGTTTTGGCCGAGGAAGTGCGATGTACCGCTTTGCAGTGCCTTGCCGTCCTGCATCATGGCTTCAATTGTATATGTGTCGAGTGCACCGGCAAACCGTTCTGTCTCGCTTTTTACTCCTTGTACCACGGGTATCGCCATTTCCTTTTCAACGAAATCGGCATATACCTTGAGCATCATCTTTGCGCGCTCTTCTGCTTCTTCGCGTGTGGCATGCGCGGTGTGGCCTTCTTGCCAGAGGAATTCGCTCGTGCGCAGGAACAGGCGCGTGCGCATTTCCCAGCGCATTACGTTGCACCACTGGTTTACGAGCAGAGGCAGGTCGCGGTACGAATGTATCCAGTTGCGGAAAGTGTTCCAGATAACCGTTTCCGATGTGGGGCGGATTATCAACTCTTCTTCGAGCTTCGCAGCCGGGTCTACCACAACGCCGGTGTGGTCTTCGTTTGTTTTCAGACGGTAATGCGTAACTACGGCGCATTCTTTTGCAAAGCCTTCTACGTGCTCGGCTTCTTTTGAGAGGAACGATTTGGGAATAAGCAGTGGGAAGTAAGCGTTCTGCACACCCGTGGCCTTGAAACGGTCGTCGAGCATTCGCTGTATTTTTTCCCAGATAGCGTATCCGTAAGGTTTTATTACCATGCAGCCGCGCACGTCCGATTGCTCGGCCAGGTCGGCTTTTACAACTAATTCGTTATACCACGCAGAATAGTTTTCGCTGCGTTTTGTAAGGTTTGACAGTTCTTTTGCCATTGTTCTTGTTTCTGTTTCCGCGCAAAATTAGCTATTTTCCTATTAGTACGGTGACTTTCGCTTGTGTTTCTTTACGGTAGGCCGTATAAAAAACATACATTTCAAAAAGCTTTATTTGCAATACGATAGTAAGCAGTGCAGGATTCTCGGTTCCTTTAAACTGTTGCTGTGGTGGGTTGTAATATGGCAAAAAAGTGTTTCATAAGAAAAAAAACTTAGTATTTTATCGGTAAAAAGAATCCTGTCTTATAAAAATACATAAAAAACGGAGCATTAATTGCTTTTTGATATACGCGTAAATCATTTCGTTGTTATATTTGTCTGCAGAACTTACAAACCAAGGCACTGAAGGCACAAGCGTATAGGGCATAAATAATGCTGGTCAGAGCATACACGAAGTGCCTGCCAAAAAAGATACCAACAATAACATTGCCATGATGAGGTTAGGCGTTCTGTTGAGCATGGTTTCGACATTTTTTGTTTCAACATCTTGTTTGGAACAATATTCCATTGTCGGAAATGCGTCGATACCGATGCTCGACGGAAAGGTTATGTACCTGAAATCGCGTTCGGGCGATACGATAAGCAACATCGATTCCTGCGAGGTTGTACACGGCAAATTCAGTTTCAACGGAAAGCTGGATTCAACTGTTATGGCCGAATTATTCCTTGAAAACACGAGCATAATGCCGGTAGTTATTGAAAACGGTAACATAGGTGTCGATATAAACCTGCTGGACCAGAGAGTGTACGGTGGTTCGCTCAACGAAAAACTTTATAATTTCCTCGAAGCGAAATCGCGCCTGGACAATGAGATGAGCAATATGACCCTTACGCAGGCGCGTTTGATGATGAAAGGGTTCATGCCTTTCGAGTCGAAAAGAATGTGCGACGAACGCTCCAAGCAGATAACAGAAGAAACCGACAGCCTTGAAATAGAATTCATTAAAAGCAATTACGATAACGTTTTGGGCCCCGAAGTGTTCAGCCTTATTTGCAGCCAATACCGTTATCCTGTAATAACCGAACAGATTACCAAGATATTAAAGGACGCACCCGAGAAATTCAAGAACCATCCCTACGTAAAGGAATACGTGGATATTGCAGAAAAGAATATGGTTCTGCTACAAGAGCGTTCCCGTCACAAAAATGTGTTTCCCTTGCAGGTGAAACAGCAATAGTTTATTATGATTCATATTAAAAGCAGCAGCGTTTTTATATTTCCGTTAATCCTTTCGTGCCTGTCGTCGTGCGCGGGCGAAGACCGCAGCGGCGAACGTCCCTTGGTCCCGGTTGTGGAAACACTCGAAGCCGAGGTAGTGGCCGATTCATGCCGCATGAGCGGAATTGTAACCGAAAGCCACAACAGTTCCCTGCGCGAGTGTGGCTTTGTGTACGGCACGGCCGATACAATAAATGTAAAGGTGGAGGCCGATACAGTAAGTTATGCTTTTACGGTAGTGGCCGACAGCCTTCAGGATGGAGAGTATTATTATGCCGCTTATGCCCGCAACGGCATAGGTACAACCTACGGCGATACGCTATACTTTACTGTAAACAATAAAAAGAAATAGGACCTGAATAGGCTTATAGGTTTTGAGCTACGTGCCGTCGGTGTCGGTACGTCGATTTCTTGTATGTGTGCCGCGCATGTCGAAAAAGACATCGGCGGACGCGAAAACAAGTGCCTGTAAACGGGCATTTTTTGTGCAATAAAGTGAAAACTGATTTTCAGCAGGTTTTACCCGCATGGGAGTAAAGAAAAAATATGTCCGACATATTTTGAAATAGGTCAGACATATTTAAAAATACAAGGCACATATTTTTCGGCCTCTGAAAACCCGATGAAAACTTGTCGTAAAAAAGCCGACAAATACCGACACGGAATTTTGCTGCTTGGAAACAGTGTGTTTTTTGCTTGTGTGGTGAACTGCTTAAATGCGCTTTGATAGCATGAAAAACAGCGGGGTAGGGTTACTTGAGCGAGTCGCAAATGGTTTGATACGACATTTGCATTGTGGCTTGAATATCGTTCGTCCCTTTGCCCTGAGGAGGTATTGGCTTGTGTATCATAAGGCGCAGGGTGTGGCGTTCCACGAAGTTTACCATGCCTTTGGTGCGCGGCAGTGCTTCGAACGAACCGCTTATGGTTATGGGCACGACAGGCAGCTGCAGTTCGTCGGCCAGCAGGAACGCACCTTTTTTGAAACGTCCCGGAGCACCGGTGTATGTGCGCGTACCTTCGGGAAAAACAACGAGTGATATTCCGTCTTTTAGGGTAGTGCGTGCTTTTTCGATAGTTTCCTCTATTTTCTTAGGCCCGGACTTGTCTACGAATATGTGGTGCGCCTTGTCGCATGCAATGCCTATGAGCGGCATTTTTCGGAGTTCTTTTTTCATCATCCACTTGAAGTTGCGCCCAAGGAAACCGTAAATCATAAAAATGTCGAGTGCTCCCTGGTGGTTTGCAACGAAGATGTACGATTGTCCTTTTTTGAGGTTCTCCCGTCCTTCGACCTTAACGGGCAGGAGCAATATGCCGCATACGATGTGCGACCATATTTTTCCGGGATAGTATCCCCAAAAGTGCCCGTTACCTATAAGGCAGCCCACCGTAGTGACGAGTGATGTGAGTATTGTAGCCACCAATATTATGGGTGTGGCGATTATTAGCTGGTAAACTCTGTAGATTAGTTTCATTTGCTGGAATGTAATGTTATGATGTCTATTTTGGGCCATGCGCCAAGGCGGAACGGCACTAATGCCTCGCCTACGCCGGAACTTATGAACAGGACGCGGCCGTCTTGGCTGTACATACCGTCCCATTCGCTGTAGACAAGGGCCGAGGGCGAATGTCCCAGGATTTTTATTTGTCCGGCATGAGTATGTCCCGACAAAGTTAGCTGAATGTTTGTTAGTGGCAAAACTTTACGTCGCCATTGCGTAGGGTCGTGGCTCAGCAGAACCTTGAAAGCGTTGGAGGGAATGCCTTTTAAGGCCTTTTTCAGGTCTCCTTTTGCAGGGAATGGCGGCAGGCCGTCGTTTTCCGAGCCTACTACGAAAATACTGTCGTTCCCGCGCCTTATTATGCGGTTTTCGTTCAGTAGCAAGTTCCAGCCAGCTTTGTGTTGCATTTCTTTCATCTCTTCCATGTAACGGAGCCGCTCGCTTTCGTTATTATAGCTCACATATCTAAGGTAATCGTGGTTACCGAGAACAGAATACACTCCATCGCGCGCTTTCATCTCTCTTAACCGGTTTATGAACTGTGCGGCTTCAGTGTGCGAAAAGTTTACCAAGTCGCCGGTAAAGAAAATAACGTCCCCGTGCTGCTCATTTACCTTTTTTACTATCCTGTCCACCGTTCCGGGAAACAGGTTGTATGTACCGAGATGTAGGTCGGATACATGTACTATCCTGTATCCGTCGAAACACTCCGGCACGTCGGGGGACGTATAGTTGTGGTGACCTACTTTTATTACAGTAAAACACGATACATATCCCACGACTACTGCGCATGCAATCGACGTTGCAAGCACCGCTCCCAAACGCATAATGATTTTCCGCATTTTGTTTTTTAAGAGCAATGAAATACCGAGAACGGCGGAAAAAATTAATTCGGGGAGGGTAGTAAATAAAAGTAATATAAGGTAAATGCCTACGGCGTCAGCGTTCCTGGCGATATTGTTATCGTGCACCATGAAATAAATGGTTAACACCAGTAGAACAAGGTTAGGGAGTGCAAAAAGTATTTTGGGAAAGAGGCGCTTGCAGCGGCGCAATCTTTTATAGTAAATGAACGCGGCGGGAAATATGATAAGAAAAAACAACAAAAGGCTTATTCTGGTAATCATTGTTGTATGTTTGATTGCAAGAATTTGAATATCGTTT
>URSZ01000036.1 GCA_900550635.1 uncultured Prevotella sp.
TATCATCGACATAAACACCCACACAAAGGTAAAAGTACATTCGCGCGCAAAAAAAGTGAAAGTGGAACGCTCTTTGCTGGAGTTCATAAAGAAGAGCGACGCATTCGAGTACAAAATTAATTAGTACATTTGCGCCACGCCCATAAACCATTATTACATAACAACAAAAAGAACAACGATTATGGAAACAATCTTAACCAACGAGAATTTCGATTCCCTTATCAATGGCGACAAGCCCATGCTCATCGACTTTTATGCTGACTGGTGCGGACCATGCCGCATGATAATGCCATACATAGCCGAACTTGCCGAAACATATTCCGACCGCGCGGTAATTGCCCGCTGCAATGTGGACGACAGTCCCGAAATTGCAGGACGCTACGGCGTGCGCAACATACCCACAGTGCTGTTCATAAAAGACGGCCAGGTTGTAAACAAGATGGTTGGGGCGGCACCGAAGTCACAGTTCGAGGACGCGCTGAAAGCCATACTCTGAAACAATGGCCGGAAGGCCGCAAACAAAAACCACGACCTTGCAGGACGGTAAAACTCCTGCAAGGTTTTTTCATGCCTCGCACATACGGAGAAATATGTCCGACCTTTTTTAAAATATAAGGCACATATTTCAAAATATGTCAGACATATTTTTTGCTATTTTCAGAGCCGGTGAAAATCAGAGCATTACAAGCGTCTGTTTTTGTCCGCCTTGCAGCGCCGTAAAGGAACGCCGCAACTCTACGTCAGGGTTTGCGCAACAGATAAAAGGCCGAAGTGATGAAAAAGTCGCGCACATAAGGTATGTGTCCCAGCCAATTCCACAACACGCGCGGACGCAGGCCGAACTTGGCCTGGTAGTGGGGATTGATGAACCAGAACTTGCGGTCGAGCACGGCAAATCCTTCTTTTTTGGCAAGACGCTCGAACTTTTCCACCGTTATGCGCGTTTCGCGAATACTCATCAGCTCGTTCACGTCCTTTTCCTTAACCCCGCAGCTTTCGAGAATGCAGCGGTACAAAGGCAGCGGCAGCAAATGCAGGAACGGCGCGTGCGAGCAGAACCTGCTGCGGCATATCTGCTGGTGACCGCCAAAGGGCATGTACCACGCCGGGAATCCGAAGAACGCTATCCCGCCGGGACGGAGAAAACGCATTGCTGCATGCAGGAAAGCCGGCTTGTCGGGTATATGCTCTATCACGTCGTGCGCAAGCACAATGTCGAACTGTCCGTCGAACCCGCTGTCACAGTCGAGCACATTGCTGCACACAAAGCGGCCTTTCACCCCGTCCTGGGCAAAAAACGTCTGCGCCTGTTCTATGCGCCCGTCCACTATATCCACTCCCGTTACGTCGCAGCCGCGTTCGGCAAACGGTTCGAGGTTGCCCCCCCCTTCGCCGCAGCCTATCTCGAGCACGCGCGTTGCAGGGCTTAACGCCATTACCCGTTCGATATACGGTATATAATAAGCCCCGCTGGTGGTGGCAAGTTCGTTGAAATAGCTTCGTCGGTCAAGGTGGCGGTTCTGCATGATACTATACGTTGTAATACTTATTAAAAACGCACAAAATTATACATTTCGCGCGAATTTGCTAATTTTGCCACAAACTTTTTGGATAATGAGTGCCATACGGCGCACAACTGCAAAGAGAGTATGCTTAAAATTCTGATAAACCCCGACTACGGATACATGCGCCCGTTTGTTGAAAACATCGGTGCCGCATTCAGCGGCGGCGTGCTGCTCCAAAAAGGGCACCGCAACACGCTGCGCACATTCACCGTGCACGGCACGGAATTCGTGGTCAAGCAGTTCGGTAAGCCTAACCCTTTCAACAGGATTGTGTACTCCCTTATCCGCAAGCCAAAAGGGCTGAGGGCCTACGAATACGCGTTCCGCATACAAGCCGCCGGCTTCGACACCCCCACCCCCGTTACATACGTCGAAAAAAGGCACATGGGGCTTATCGGCCACAGCTATTTCATTAGCACGCGCTGCCCGTACGGGCGGCGGTTCTACGAATTCGGCGACGCCGACCCCGAAAAATGCCGCACCATAGTTCAGGCCTTTGCCCGGTATGCCGCCGCCATGCACGAGGCCGGCATACTGCACCGCGACTTCTCGCCCGGCAACATACTGTTCGAGGAAAACGCCGGCGGCTGCCGCTTCTCTATTGTCGACATAAACCGCATGCGCTTCGGCCGCGTGAGCGTTGAACGCGGCTGCCGCAACTTTGCCCGCCTGTGGGGGCAAATCGGCTTCTTCCGCATTCTTGCCGATGAATATGCCGCCGCGCGGCACGCCGACCCTGAGCATTGCTTTGACGTAATGCGCAAGGCACGAGCAAAATTCTGGAAACGCTTTTCGAAACGCCACAAGGTTAAATACCGCCTCGAACTGTAACCGCCCCATGTCCGGACGCGGAATAGGCATATAATTCCGCAATGCGGTTATAAAGACAAAAACGGACATTTATAAAGCTCTGATTTTCATCGGCTCTGAAAACCGCGAAAAATATGTCTGACATATTTCGAAATAGGTCGGACATATTTTAAAATACAAGGCACATATTTTTCACAAAGTCCTAATGCCTCCGGAAAGTTGAAAAAACAATCCGTCATTTTTTCGGGTACACCTTCTTTTAAAATAACATTGCTTTGCAGGTAGCCCGAAATTCCTTAAATTTGCGAAATTGCAACATAATTATAACCTTAATAATATAGCCGAATGAAACTGTTAAAAACCCTATGCCTTGCCGCAAGCGCGGCGCTGGCCATCCCTATGACAGCCCAGGAAAAAGCACAGGCGGTGAACGGCATACCGGTAGAAGCGCCGGTAAATGTTGTGCCTGCCTGGGGCAACGAGCCGTTGGAAACCGACTCTCGCGTAGTGTCGTATATCCTGCCGAAAAGAATTATGTGGACACAATCCACTTGGAACGCAAAAATCGAGAACCAGGACGTGCTGCTTAAAAACAATTACGGCCAGGCCGCATTGGCAGGCGTGGAGCTTTGCCACATAAACAACGCCGGCGACGGCACTAACTCGCTGCTCTTCGACTTCGGGCGCGAGATTAACGGCGGGATACAGATTGTAACCGGCATGTCGGCCACGAAGACCGCAAAAATACGAGTGCGTTTCGGCGAATCGGCCGAAGAGGCCATGTGCGACATCGACAACAAGAACGGTGCCACCAACGACCACGCCATGCGCGACTTCACCATCGAGCTGCCCTGGCTGGGAATAACCGAATGCGGCAACTCGGGCTTCCGCTTCGTGAGGATTGACGTGCTCGGCGACGATACCGACATACTGCTCCAGGAAGTGCGCGCCGCGTTCAAACACCGCGACATCCCTTACCTCGGTTCGTTCGAATGCAGCGACAAGCGCCTTAACGACATCTGGATGACCGGAGCATACACCGTGCACCTGAACATGCAGCAATACCTTTGGGACGGTATTAAACGCGACCGCCTTGTGTGGACGGGCGACATAAACCCCGAGATACACACCGTGGCAACCGTGTTCGGATACAACGACGTGGTAGACAAGAGCCTCGACCTGTCGAAACAGCTGTTCAAACCCAACCAGTGGATGTGCGGGCTGTCGAGCTACTCCGTGTGGTGGCTCATATCCCACTACGACTGGTACATCTACACGGGCAACCGCAAGTACCTTGACGAACAACAGACATACATAGAGCAACTGCTCGACGTGCTGCTGTCGAAAGTAAACGAACAGGGATACGAAACGCTCGACGCACGCTTCCTCGACTGGCCGTCCTCAACCAACGAAAAAGGAATAGACGCAGGACTACAGGCAATCATGGCCATGGCCATGGACTGCGGGGCAAAGATGGCCACACTTTGGGGCAATGAAGCCCTGGCGCAGAAATGCTCGCAAACAGCCGAAAAAATGAAAAAATGCCGCCGCGACTTCAACGGTTCAAAGCAGGCCGCCTCGCTCAACGCTATAGCAGGCATGATAGATCCCGCCCAGGCCGCAAACGAAACCATACTGCCCGGCGGAGCAAAGGGATTCTCCACATTCTACGGCTACTACATGCTTGAAGCGCTCGCGCTGGCCGGCAAATACACCGAAGCCATGGATATCATGAGCCAGTACTGGGGAGCAATGCTCGACCTCGGGGCCACTACATTCTGGGAAGACTTCGACATCGACTGGACCAAGAACGCCGCACGCATAGACGAACTGGTGCCAAAGGGAAAAGTGGACGTACATAAAACTTACGGCGACTATTGCTACAAAGGCTACCGCCATTCCTTCTGCCATGGCTGGGCGTCAGGTCCCACCACGTGGCTTAGCCGTCACGTGCTCGGCGTAAAGGTTCTCGAACCGGGCTGCAAGAAAGTGGCAATCGAACCGCACCTCGGCAACCTGAAATGGGCAAAAGGCACATTCCCCACACCTTACGGCGTGATAGAAATATCGCATGAAGTAAACGAAAAAGGGAAAGTCATATCGAAAGTAAAAGCGCCCAAAGGCGTGAAAATAGTAAAAAACAAATAACCCGAAAAAACCATTACCAATGAAAACTCGAAAACTCGCTGTCGCGGCCGTGGCTGCAGCAATGTGCATAGGAAGCAATATTGCCGCACAAACGCAATTTACGCAAGCCCCGATGGCTACACTCGAAAAGACTTTCAAACAAATACCCGACTCGCAGAAACTTGCCGTTTACTGGTACTGGATGTCGGACAATATCTCGAAAGAAGGCGTGGTAAAAGACCTGCAAGCCATGAAAAAAGTGGGGATAAACCGCGTACAGATAGGTTGCATAGGCGGCCAAAACGTACCTTACGGCAAGGTTAAGTTCTATTCCGACGAATGGTGGGAAATACTTCATGCCGCACTCAAGACCGCCACGGAACTAAACATAGAAGTAGGCATTTTCAACTGCCCCGGATGGAGCCAGAGCGGAGGCCCGTGGATTAAACCCCAACAGGCCATGCGCTACCTCGCAAGCTCGCGCCTCGAAGTGACGGGCGGAAAGAAAATCAAGGTTAAGTTGCCCGACGTAGGCAAAGACGCGAAGGACGTTAAGGTAATCGCCTTTCCCGACCTCGCAGTTGAAAGCCCGCTCAAGGCACAACAGCAGATAGGCAGCGCAGCTACGCTCGACTTCCACAGCGACGCGCCGGTGACTGTGCGCAGCATTACGTTGCAAGGCAAGGAAAACACGTTCCTCAACCATGCTACGCTTTACGCAAAGGAAGGCAACGAATACAAGGTGGTAAAGCGCATTTTGCTCGACCGTCAGAACGCCGCGCTCAACGTGGGCTTTGTGCCCTATGCGCCCATTGCGGTGTCTCTTCCCGAAACGACATCGACAGATTTCCGCCTTGTCTTCGACGGCGACGCAGACAAGTTCAAGGACATCACCCTCTCGCCGAACCCTGTAGTAAACAGTTATCCCGAAAAGACTTTCCAGAAGATGTGGCAAACGCCTCACCCGTTCTGGTACGACTACATGTGGCCAGAAAGCCCGGAATGCAACGACAGCGCCTTGGTTGTAAAATCGCAGGACGTAACCGATATAACCGAATGCCTTTCAGTCGACGGCACTTTAACCTGGGACGCACCTAAAGGCCGATGGATTATCCTTCGCACCGCAATGCTGCCCACGGGCACGACGAACAGTCCTGCTTCACCCGAAGCTACAGGACTTGAGGTCGACAAGATGAGCGAGGAGCACGTGCGTTATCATTTCGATGCCTATCTTGGCGAGATACTCAAGCGCATTCCGGCCGAAGACCGAAAGACGTTCAAAATCGTAGTTGAAGACAGTTACGAAACGGGTGGCCAAAACTGGACCGACAAGATGATTCCCGCATTCAAGGAACGCTACGGTTACGACCCGGTGCCTTACCTGCCCGTGCTTTACGGCGTTGTTGTAAACTCACAGGACCTCTCCGACCGCTTCCTGTGGGACGTGCGCCGCTTGATAGCCGACCTTGTAAGCTATGAGTACGTAGGCGGGCTGAGGAAAGTGAGCCACGAACACGGTCTCACTACCTGGCTCGAGTGCTACGGCCACTGGGGATTTCCCGGCGAGTTCCTCCAGTACGGCGGACAAAGCGATGAAATTGCCGGCGAGTTCTGGAGCAATGGCGACTTGGGAGACATAGAAAACCGAATTGCTTCGTCGTGCGGACACATTTACGGAAAACGCCTCGTATGGGCCGAATCGTTCACCTCGGGTGGCCCCGACTTCACCCGCTACCCCGGCGAAATGAAACAACGCGGCGACAGATTCTTTGCCGAAGGCATAAACGCCACACTATACCATTTATACATACAACAGCCCGATGACCGCGCGCCGGGTATAAACGCACCGTTCGGCAACGAGTTCAACCGCCTGAACACATGGTTCTCGCAGCTCGACGTGTTCAACCAATACATAAAACGCTGCAACTACATACTGCAACAGGGTTACTACGTGGCCGACGTGGCGTACTTTATAGGCGAGGACGCTCCTAAGATGACCGGCATACGCACGCCCGAAATCCCGCGCGGGTATTCTTACGATTATATCAATGCCGAAGTTATTGAAAAGAGCGGCCGCATTGAAAACGGCAAGCTCGTTATCGACGGCGGAATGCGCTACAGCGTGCTCGTACTTCCCCCGCAAAAGACCATGCGCCCGTCATTCATCAAGAAACTTCAGCAACTTGTAAAGGACGGCCTTGTAGTAATTGGCCCGAAGCCTGAACGCTCGCCGAGCTTGCAGGATTATCCGCAGGCCGACAAGGCTGTAAGCGAAATTGCAAACGAGATGTGGCAGGGCGACAAGTTCTTCAACCGCTGCTCAAACTACGGCAAAGGGCGCATATATCCCAACGCCTCGATTGAAGAAGTGTTTGCCGAGCTTGGCATTGTGCCCGACTTTGAAAGCAACGACCCAGCGCTGCCGCTTACGTTCCTGCACCGCACGCTGCCCGACGGCGAAATATATTTCGTGGCCAACCAGGGCAACAACACTATAAACTTCAGCGGCGCGTTCCGCGTAGACGGCTCGCTCGTTCCCGAACTGTGGAACCCGCAGACGGCCGAAGTGCGCAGCCTGCCGCAATATAGCCGCCTCACCAAGACCACCGAAGTGCCCATTAAGCTCGAACCGCTCGAAAGCGCGTTCATCGTGTTCCGCAAAGCAGCTGCGGGAACAGCCGCACAAGAACAGACAGCCGCACAAGGCGAAAAGGAAAACTATCCCGACAAGAACGTAGTGGCTACAGTGGACGGCACATGGACAGTGAAATTCCAGGAACAGCGCGGCGGCCCCGAAAAGGCGGTCAAGTTCGAAACGCTTACCGACTGGAGCAAGAACGCCGACCCTAAGATTAAATATTTCTCCGGCACGGCGGTTTACACAAACACCGTCAAGATAGACAAAGTGCCTGAAACCCAGACTTACATCGACCTTGGCAAGGTAATGGTTATGGCAAAAGTGAAAATCAACGGGCAATATGCCGGCGGAGTATGGACACCGCCGTACCGCCTGAACATCACGCCATATCTCAAAAAAGGCAAGAACGAAATCGAAGTGGAAGTGGTTAACAACTGGTGCAACCGCCTTATAGGCGAGAAGAACATGCCCGAAAACGAACGCTTCACGTTCCAAACATTCACCTACCTGAACAAAGATACTCCCCTGCAGGAGTCCGGACTGATAGGCCCGGTAGAAATCCTTACGTTCGGGTATTGATACACGTTGCGCCTGCCGGCTGCAGGCGCAACTTCAATAACTTGCAGCATGTGTACCGATATACAAATCCCGCCGTACATGTGCTGCAAGTTTTTTTACCTGTTGCCGAAGACGAAACACCCGGCACGACGCGCGATTATTATTCCGCTACTCCCGGCAATCACCCGGAAACAGACATTTAAACCCAAATCGGTCTTTAGACTTCGGGCAGATTGCCTGTTTATGCCAGGCAGGTTACTTTACGCTTGGCCGAAAGCGTGGCGGGCCACGTTGAGGGCAAGCGGGGAGAAAGATGCCGGCAGAAACGGGTAAGATGCCCGGAGAGCCTGTTCGTGCCGGCTTATAATTGGCGATTCATTAATTATTTGCGTTCTAACGACCAATTTGGGTTAAAGCACAATAAAATTAACGTTGGAAATAAGGTTTTCGGTTTCTCAAAAACGGACTTTCGGGCAAAGGAAACCGGGTACTCATTTTCACCACGTTTTACCCACATGGGAGCAAACAAAAAATATGTCTGACATATTTCGAATTATGTCAGACATATTTTAAAATACAAGGCACATATTTTCCACCTTCTGAAAACCGGAATTTTTCAACCGGCATTCCGGGCTTTATTCCTGCGTACCGTTTTTGTCTTCGTCCGAAGCCGGAATTGCGGATTCGGAATCCGAGTCCATGAAAAACGAGAAATTAACGCTGCCGTAAGCGCGGTGCTCAACAAAACACGGATGTGAAGAGAAATCCTGCGTCTTGCCGTGCTCGAGCACGAACACACCCCCGTCGTTGAGCAAATGCGCATTCATCACGAGGTCGGGAATATCCTTCAACTCGCGCAGCGCATAAGGCGGGTCGGCAAATATTATGTCGTAACGTTCGCGGCAACGCGATATGTAGCGCAGCGCGTCGGCGCGCAACAACCTGCAGTTCCCGTCGTCGAGCTTGCGCATTACCGACGATATGAACGCAAAGTGTTCGCGGTCGAGTTCCACCGACGTCACGTTGCGGCAGCCGCGCGAGAGCAGTTCGAGCGTAATGCTGCCCGTTCCGGCAAACAAATCGAGCGCGTCGCATTCTTCGAAATCCACATATCCCCTCAATACGTTGAACAGGTTTTCCTTTGCAAAATCTGTTGTGGGCCGCGCCTTGAAAGTGCGCGGAATCTCGAAGCGGCGTCCTTTGTATTTTCCTGTTATTACTCTCATGATACTGTAGCAATGCTATCGCACATCTGCCCCGCGTACCCGGCAGTCTGTCAGAAAGGCTGCATAAGGTAAACGGTCAGGTCGTAAGGCAGGCGGCTCGACGGGTTTTCAAACTCCGGGCGGCCGAAAGTGCCGTCCTTGTCCATCTCGCTCACGTTTCGCACGAAACTTCGCAGCCGTGTTGCCAAATCAGTGCTGTCGCCCTGCGTGTCTATCACGTGGAACTCGTCGGCATTAACGTCCATGCCGAGCACATCTACGGCAAACATTACGAAGTATGCGGCGTCGTCCACGCTGTGCGTCACATAGCGGTTGCCGAGTTGCAAACACCCGTCGTTGAATGCGAAAATATCGGTAGTATCCTCGTGGCGGTATGCAAAAAGCTGCGGTTTGCGCGAAGCATGTGCCTTTTCGGCAAAACGGTTGGCCACGGCCGATATGGCCGCTCGGAAATGTACAACAGGGTAATTCTCGTCTACCACCCTGCAGAAGGCCTCGTCCTGCCCGTAAACGAACACCACGCCCAAAGCTCCCGCCACATCATAGAATATGCGGTCGTTGCCCGTTTCGTGGAAGTTCAGGCGATAAATATCCTCCACATTGTCCTCGTCGAAACGCTCTATCGGCACCAGCGTGTAGGGAACGTTCAAGAGCACTTCTGTGTTGTTGTATTTTTCCTGCGCCAGCGGTGTCACAGCCAAGGCTTCGCGCAGATTCACGTTAAGCGAGGCCGTGAGATTGGCTTCGTAATTTTCCACCACAGGCGGCCGCCCGCCAAAAGGATGGTAAACTGCAAAACTGAACCCTCCGGCGCTTACCCGCAGGTAAAGACGTTGTACTTTATTTCGGCTTACCGGCACTTTTTTATACTGTTGAATTCGTTATATGTTTATTTACGGTAATAAAATGAGCGCATTACTTTTTTGCCGAAAAGAACCCCGTAACGCGGTCGGGCGTGAGCAGCGACCACAACGAGGCAACAGTCCATCCCGGGGCAAAGATGTCATTGTAGAATCCTTTGCCGTTGCGTCCGTAATCCCATGCCGTGTGCTGCACAACCTCGGGATAGTATCCCACCTTGCCCATGCCGCAAAGATTGTCCTTTACCGGCATAAGCTGGAGCATGGAACTTTTTATAACATCGGCCATTTTTGCAAAGCGCGGCTCGTCTGTCTCGGCTGAAAGCCACTTCATTATCTCGGCAAACTCGAAAATGTAAACGTCGATATGGTTATTCTCTACCGATACGTTACCCCAGCCGCGGGATTTGAAATCCAAATCGCCGAGCATTTGACCCTGCGTGAAAGGAACGTCCCATGTGTAATACCACGAGGCACAGAAGTAAGCCGCTTTCTTGCAAAGCTCCACATAACGCTCGCGTTCCTTTCCTTTTGTTACGAACGAGAGGAAATACAAGGCGTCGCATGCATAGAACGACGCTTCCTTGTCTTCGCAGTTGGCGTCGAGTGTTGACGAGAAGTAATCTGATGTAGAGATTATCGATTTGTCGAGATAGTCGATAGTACGTTTTGCCTCTTCCAGGCAGTCTTTGTCCTTGAAATACTTATATCCCATGGACAGTGCCAGAGTAGCACAGGGCGTGCTGCCTCCGGAGGGGTCCACATCCTTGAAATCGTCGTTGAACTTGCGCGGGAACGAGCCGTCATCCTTCTGGAGTTTCGTGAAGTTGTCGAAAAGCGTTTCCATTTTTGCCTCCCATTCAGGGTGTTTCCTGCCTTTCGATTTCTCATATTGGAGGTAGAAGAGCACAGCCATTATACCCTCGCTCTGGCGGCGTATGCTGTAGTCCTTGGTTTCGTAGTTAGAGCCGAAGTCGATGTATTCGCGGAAAAATCCGTTCTTGCTGAATCCGTTGGCCAGGTAAGAATCGAAAATGTTCTTGCCTATTTCAACGAGGTCTGGGCGGTTGTTTGCCTCGCCATACTCTATTGCGTTGAAGGCATTGAGCAGCGTGCGGCCTACAAAGCCTATCTCGGCAGCAGGACGCGAGTCGCACGACGCTACGGGCATTGTGGGGCTCGAAAGGAACTTGAGGGGATATTTGTCAACGTAACTTTCCTTAAAGTAATTCGTCATTATCTCCTTGGCCTGGTCGTCGGTATATGCCGAAGCCACCAGTTGCGGGTTCATTGCGTCGAACGAATATTTCCACACGTCGGCAATGAAAGCGGAATAGTCGGCATACTTTCCATGACGTATCTGCCACGTTACCGACTTGCTATCGCCCTTGTCGAGCTTGGCAAACGTGCGCACGGGGTCGATAAGCGTTAGCTTGCGTATGTAGCGGCGTGGCGCTTCGCGATAGGGATAGCCGAACTCGAGGGCAGACTTGCCGTCCACGTTGCGGAAACCGGTATAGCCGAGCGAAGTCTCGCCCGTTAGAATCACATCGCCCGAAAGGTTCTGCAGCACACAGTCGGCCGAAGCGTCCTCCCTGCGCAGAACGGTGTATGCCTCGCCGCTCTTGGCGTTGAAGATACCGGTGAGCGGCGTACTGAGGCGGTCTTCGCGCACCACCCAACTGTCGGAAGTGTGGAACGAGGGTGCTTCCTTGGGCGAACGCAGGTTCTTGTGGTACCAGAAGCCCGGCATGTAGAACAGGCAGTCGTCGTGCGCGCTTCCGTTCATAACGTAGGTGCAGCCGAGGTTATAGTAAACCGTCTCTTTTGCAGTAACAGTGAGCGTAACTGTGGTAATGTCGCCCTGTGTCGAAACATCCTGCTTCAAGACAACGGGCAGCTCGCGGTTGCCGCTCATCGTCCACTCCACAGTATTGCCGGAAGCAGAGTTCCCGTTGGGCGACAATTTGTAGGAAACAGCCGGATTGCCGGGTTTCTTAAGCAATAACTCGGTTGAAAGGCCGGCAAGGTCCTGTGCTCCGGCCACTGCAAACATTCCGCATGAAAGCAACGCGGAAACTACTGTTTTGATAGTTTTCATTAGTATAAATATGTATGTTTCTGATTAAGCGTGCGTACACTGCCGGTCATTGCGGCAGCGTCTATGCCTTGCAAAGTTAAAAAATAATATGCACAACAAAAAGAAGGCCGCCTTAAATTAAAGCATGACACTGATACACAACCAAAAATAAAATCATTAAATTTGCAACAAAAATCAAAAACACCGCAAGCATGACCAAGACCATACTCGCAAAAACGGCAGTCGCCACAGTAATAATGCTCTGCTTCGCACTGACATCATGCGAGCCTGACAGGCACTGGAGGTACAGCGAAAGAGACCTCTACGGCAAATGGTACTCCACGAGTACCGACGGATACTACCTTACAACCATCACCATGTACAGCGACGGGCTCGGATACATTGAAGACTGGGAGGGCGACTACCTCGTTACGCGCGACCGTTTCGAATGGGAAGCCGACAGGCGCTACATATACATATATTATTATGACTACGGCATTGAAGAGAGGTGGCGCTACCGGCTGGGAGGCTACGACATGCTGAACGTGGTATTCGCCAACGGATACAGCGACTACTTCACGCACATGTAGCGGCCTGCCAAGCCTCATAAAACAAACGTTCCCCAACAAGCAAAAAAAGCATACAGTTTGCCCGGAGATTACAACCTCTCCGGACAAATTTGTTTTCAACAGGTTACACCGCCTTGCTTTGTAAAAAAAATTATGTCCGACATAATTCAAAATATGTCTGACCTATTTTAAAATATGTCAGACATATTTTTCAAGAGGTTTTTCAGCCACTCCAAACACGCAGACAAAGACGGATAGCCATACCGGACTTTTCGGAAAACTCGCGGAAAAGGCTGCGGTGCACACTATGGCGTTGTGTTTTTTTAATACTTACGCTTTCGGCCGTTCGCGCGATTTTGTTATATTTGTTTTCACAATGCCGCGACCTGCGGCACACAAACCGGAAACACATGGAAGAACTGCCGAAATACATATTCCGCCACAAGACTCCCATACAATTAAGGTTCAGCGACGTAGACATGTTCGGGCACGTAAACAACACCGTATTCTTCTCGCTGTACGACCTGGCCAAGGCCGAATACTTCAAAGCCGTGCTGAACGACATGCCCATGAAGTTCGGAGTATCGGCCGTAGTGGCAAACATAAACGCCGATTTCATACACCCCGTACACTTCGACGACGACATAGTGATAGAAACATCCGTGGCGCGGCTGGGACGCAAGAGTTTCATAGTGTCGCAGCAGGCCGTCAACGCCAAGACAAACAGCGTAGTAAGCATTTGCCGCACAACAATGGTGTGCTACTCGGCCAAGATGAACGACAGCATAGAAATTCCCGAAATAATACGCAAACGAATCACCGAATACGAGGACAACATACTCGTTTAGGCAACAACCCGCACAAAAGCCGGCGATATTGTACATTTTTTTTAGCATATACACGCTGCTATATGCCTCAGTAATTGCAAAAAATTCATAACTTTGCACTCTAAGTATGTAACAATATCAAAAAGATGACCCAGCTAAAACCTATCAAAACAGCCCTAATCTCGGTATTCCATAAAGACGGGCTCGAAGAAATACTTAAGAAGCTAAACGCCGAAGGCGTAAAACTCATATCCACAGGCGGCACCCAATCATTCATAGAAAGCCTCGGATACGAGTGCACCAAAGTAGAAGAACTTACCACATACCCCTCCATACTCGGCGGGCGCGTGAAAACACTCCACCCCAAAATATTCGGAGGAATACTCGGCCGCCGCGGGCTCGACAGCGACGCCAAGGAAATGCAGAAATACGAAATACCTGCAATAGACCTCGTGATAGTAGACCTCTACCCCTTCGAGGAAACAGTGAAAAGCGGCGCGTCGGAAGCCGACATAATCGAAAAAATCGACATAGGCGGAATATCGCTCATACGCGCCGGGGCAAAGAACTTCAACGACGTTGTAATCGTGCCCTCGAAGGCAGAGTACGCCGACCTGCTTGAAATGCTCAACGCAAAAGGCGCAAACTCCGCACTCGAAGACCGCAGGCATTTTGCAGAGCGCGCCTTTGCCGTAAGCAGCCATTACGACACCGCTATACACGGATATTTTGCCGCAGGCAAATAACGCTCCCGCAACAAAACACAAACACACAACCCAAAACAAACCGGAAGCATGGGATTCTTTTCATTCACGCAGGAACTGGCAATGGACCTCGGCACAGCCAACACCATAATCATCAGCGATGACGAAATTGTGGTGAACGAGCCGTCTGTGGTAGCCCTTGACCGGCAAACAAACAAAATGGTCAAAGTTGGCGAAGAAGCCAAACTGATGTACGAAAAATCAAACGACAACTTCCGCGTAATACGTCCGCTGCGCGACGGCGTGATAGCCGACTTCTACGCATGCGAACAGATGATGCGCGGCCTTATAAAAAGAGCGAAAAAAGGAAGCCACCTGTTCTCGCCGTCGCTACGCATGGTGATAGGCGTACCCTCGGGCTCTACCGAAGTGGAACTGCGCGCCGTGCGCGACTCGGCCGAACATGCAGGCGGACGCGACGTCTACCTCATCTTCGAACCCATGGCAGCCGCAATAGGCATAGGAGAGGAGCAGAAAGAATCGGGCATGGACGAAAAAGACTGCCTTAACGTGGAAGCGCCCGAAGGAAACATGATTGTCGACATAGGCGGCGGCACAACGGAAATAGCCGTAATATCGCTCGGAGGCATTGTCTCGAACAATTCAATCAAAATGGCCGGCGACGATTTCAATTCCGACATACAGGAATACATGGCCCACCAGCACAACGTGAAAGTAAGTGAAAGAATGGCCGAACGAATAAAGGTAAACGTGGGAAGCGCGCTTACCGACCTCGGAGACCAAGGCCCGGAAGACTACATTGTGAACGGCCCGAACAGAATAACGGCCCTGCCAATGCAAGTGCCGGTATGCTACCAGGAAATAGCGCACTGCCTTGAGAAGAGCATTGCAAAAATCGAAGCTGCCGTGCTTAACGCACTCGAGAACACACCGCCCGAAATCTACGCCGACATCGTGAAGAACGGTATATACATCACCGGCGGAGGAGCTTTGCTGCGCGGGCTTGACAAGCGTCTTACCGACAAAATAAACATTAAGTTCCACGTAGCCAAAGACCCCTTGTTATGCGTAGCAAAAGGCACAGGTGTGGCTCTCAAGAACGTGAACCACTATTCTTTCCTTATGAGATAACCGCGCAAGCAAAAAACAAGCCCGGCTGGCAAATACAAATGGTTAGAGGAATCGGCGCCAAAGCGTCCTCTAACCATTTTAACCGTTAAATGCCCGGCTGCCAAACTGCACCGGACAGAAAAGTTGAAGAATGCACAACCTTATAGAGTTCATAAAAAAACATTTCCACTGGCTCGTCTTTCTTATACTCGAAAGCGTCAGCATGGTAATGCTTTTCCGCTTCAACGACTACCAGGCCAGCGTGTGGCTCACATCGGCAAACGACCTTGCCGCAAGGGTAAACCAAAAGTATTCCGACATAATGGCATACATCAACCTCGGCGACGTCAACAAAGACCTCACAATGCGCAACGTCATGCTGCAAAGGCAGGTAAGCGAACTGCGCGACGCGCTGGCATACATGGGGGCAGACTCCGCAATAATAGACGAAAAGCAAAGAAACGCGCTCGAAGGATACGACATTATACCTGCCACGGTAACTTCCAACACAATAACCAAAGCCAACAACTACATAGTAATCGACAAGGGAGAGGCCGACGGAGTGCGCTCTGAAATGGGCGTGGTAGGCGGAGGAGGGATTGTCGGGATAGTATACCTCACCGGGAAGCACTACAGCCTGGTCATACCGATACTCAACAGCAAATCAAGCATAAGTTGCCGCATAAGAGGGCACAACTTTTTCGGTTACCTCAGCTGGAACGGCGGCCACCCATTAGTGGCATACCTTAACGACGTGCCCCGCTACGCACGCTTCAAGGTAGGCGACTATGTCGAGACAAGCGGCTATTCATCCGTTTTCCCGCCCGGCCTGTTCGTAGGGAAAATCTTGTCAATCGAAGACTCGCGCGACGGCATGTCATTCAGCGTAAAAGTAAACCTTGCCACCGAATTTGCCAAACTGCGCGACGTATGCGTGGTTTCGAACCGCGACAAGGCAGAAATAGACACACTCCGAATACATGCCGCCGAAGCAGAGGAGAACACAAACTGATAGCCGGGCCGAACTATAAAACGCGAGCTGCATGCAAAACAGAACTCCGGCAAACGCGTTCCGGAAATAAGACCACAACCACACATTAAGGCACCGCGCACACCACGGCCCGCATTGCTGTAACAGAAATACATAAAACCTCCGGGAGCAGAAAAAAATTATCTCAGACATATTTTGAATTATGTCAGACATATTTTAAAATATCTCAGACATATTTTTCGGAAGCTCTCACCACCCCGCCAAAAAGGCAGACAAATACGCAAAAGTACCGCACACACATAAAAACAATACCTAACCCACATTTAACGTAACATGATAGGTGCATTCATAAAACGGCTCGGATGGTTCATCCTTCTGCTTGCATTGCAGGTACTCGTGTTCGACCATGTGCACATAATGGGTTACGCAACGCCGTTTGTAGCAGTATATTTCGTTATCCTATTTCCCAGCGACTTTCCCCGGTCGGCAGCGCTGCTGTGGAGCTTTGCTTTCGGGTTCATAGCCGACATATTTACCAACACACCCGGCGTGGCAGCCGCTTCGCTCACTGCTACCGCCATGATACAGCCGTGGCTGCTGAAGATAAACTCCGCCACCGAGGACGAGGAGACCATAATACCCTCGGCACGGAAAATAGGCTGGAGCGCATACATGCTCTACGCCACTCTTTGCGTAGTAGTAAGCGAAATACTTTTCTTCGCCCTCGAAGCATTCTCGTTCTTCAACTGGCAGGACCTGCTTATAAGCATAGGCGGCAGCTCGGTACTCACTATCCTAATCATAGCCGCAATAGAAAGCTTAAGGACAAGCGGAAAGAGAACAACTGAATGAGCAACAGCAACCTCGACAACAGGAGATTCGTAATCGGCGGCTTGGCCGTAGCCGTCGTAGTGATATATATTATACGGCTTTTCACGCTTCAGATTCTAAGCGATGACTATAAAAAGAACGCCGACTCGAACGCTTTCCTGAAAAAAATCCAATACCCGTCGCGCGGGCTAATTACCGACCGCAACGGGAAACTGCTCGTTTACAACGAACCGGCCTACAACCTCAACGTCGTAATGAACGAACAGCACGGAATCGACACGCTCGACTTCTGCCGCACACTCGGCATAACCAAGGAGTTCTACATAGAACGTATGCTCGAAATAAAGAACAGCGTTAAAAACCCCGGCTATTCGCGCCACACCGAGCAACTGTTCCTTAGCCAGATACCGGCAGAGGAATTCTCGCAAATTGAAGAGAAACTTTTCAAGTTCAAAGGCTTTCACGTTGAACGCCGCAGCATACGCCGCTATGCTTACGGCGTAGGGGCGCACATACTTGGCGACGTGGGCGAAGTTTCGCAAAAGAATATCGACGATGACGACTACTACCGCCCGGGCGACTTCATTGGAAAAATGGGAGTAGAACGTTCCTACGAAAAACAACTGAGAGGCGAAAAAGGAATGGAAGTACTTCTGCGCGACGTGCACGGCCGCATAAAAGGACGCTACATGAACGGAGCGTTCGACAGCCAACCCGAGCCGGGACATAACCTAAAATTAGGTATCGACATAAACCTCCAGGCACTCGGCGAACGGCTCATGCAGGGAAAGATAGGCTCCATTGTAGCCATTGAGCCTGCCACGGGCGAAATACTGTGCATGGTATCGTCTCCTTCTTACGATCCTCGCCTTATGGTGGGAAGAGACAGGGGAAAGAACCACAAAATGCTGAGCAAAGACCCCCGCAAGCCTTTGCTAAACCGTGCCATAAGCGGGCAATATCCTCCCGGTTCCACATTCAAGCCCACGCAGGCGCTTACATTCCTGCAGGAAGGGCTGATAACCGCCGGCACACAGTTTCCCTGCCACCACGGTTTCCGATACGGGCGCTTTTTCCAAAGATGTCACGGGCACGCCTCGCCAATCTCATTGATTCCTGCCTTAGCCACTTCGTGCAACGCTTATTTCTCACAAGGCTTTTTCCGTATGATGAGCGCACGCAGGCGTTACGGTAATGTACAAAACGCAATGACGCGCTGGAAAGACTACATGGTTTCAATGGGATACGGTTACGCGCTTGGCACCGACCTGCCCGGCGAACGCAGGGGCATGATTCCGAACGCCGCATACTACGACAAGCACTACGGCCGCCGCTGGAACGGCATTACAGTAGTGAGCGACGCGATAGGACAAGGCGAAGTAAACGCCACGCCACTGCAAATAGCCAATCTGGCAGCTACAATAGCCAACCGTGGATACTTCATAACGCCGCACGTGGTAAGCAAAATCGAAGGCGGAGAAATCGACAGCCTTTACAGAACGAAGCGCTACACCATGGTTGAGCGAAAATACTACGAGTACATCGTTGCCGGAATGAGGCGAGCCGTGCTGAACGGCACATGCCGGGCCGCAAACCTGCCGGGAGTTGAAGTATGCGGAAAAACCGGCACGGCCGAAAACAAAGGGCACGACCATTCTGCCTTCATAGGCTTTGCACCAATGGACAGCCCGCGCATAGCCATTGCCGTTTATGTTGAAAACGGAGGCTTCGGCGCGCATTTCGGTGTGCCGATAGGCAGTCTTATGATAGAGCAGTACCTTAACGGGAAACTGTCGGAAGAATCTGAAAAGAAGGCCGAGACTTTCCAAAACAAACACATTTCGTATGGAGACGACGAACGTTAGGGCTACATCTTTGCTGCGCCGGCTGGACTGGTTCACCATCGCTCTTTATGCCACCCTGCTTATACTCGGGTGGATAAGCGTATGCTGCGCCAGCTACGAATACGGCCAGCCCGATTTCTTCGACCTGGCCACGCGCTCGGGCAAGCAACTCATCTGGATTTGCTGCTCCGTGGGACTGGCATTCGTACTGCTCATGCTCGACGACAAGTTGTACGACACGTTTGCATACTTTGCCTACATAACATTCATGCTCCTGCTGTTGGTAACGCCTTTCATAGCAACCGACGTGAAAGGCTCGTATTCATGGATAAAGATTGGAAGCCTGAGCCTGCAGCCGGCCGAGTTTGCAAAATGCGCCACAGCCTTGGCGCTGGCCAAATTCATGGGAACATACGGGTTCAACCTGCACCACCCGCGCAGTTTCCTCAAAGTGCTCGGACTGATACTGCTGCCAATGGCGCTAATCGTGCTGCAAAGAGAAACGGGGTCGGCCCTGGTTTACACGGCGTTCTTCCTGATGCTCTACCGCGAGGGCATGAACGGCAGCGTGCTTTTTGCGGGCTTTGCCGCGGTGCTTTTCTTCGTTGTAGGCGTAAGGTTCAGCGACATCACCGTTGCCGGCACTGAAACCACGGTCAGCGAATTTGCTGTTTTCCTGCTCATCTGGTTCTTCACCGCAGCCATAACATACATAACATGCCCCGAAAAGGTACACGGCCGCCGCATTTTCATATATGGCGGAGCAACGGCCCTCCTGTCGTACCTTTTCTCACGATATGTGCTGCCTTTCAACGTAAGCTATGCACTGCTTTCCGTAATAGCCGGTTCGGCTGTTTACCTAATCGTCGAGGCCGTATATTCACGCAAGGCAAAATTCGCATTCATAGCATGCTTTGCCGCAATATCGGTTGCCTTCTTCTACTCCACCGACTACTTCATGAACAATGTTTTGCAGCCCCACCAGCAGTTGCGCGTCAAAGTGC
>URSZ01000037.1 GCA_900550635.1 uncultured Prevotella sp.
CTGTACTCCTTATTCTTCCGCAGAAAATTCAAAATCTTCTTTACCAATTCAGAAATAAAAGCATACATATTCATCACATTGGCTGCAGCCGCCGGCATAAGCGTCAGCCTTTATTTCCACTCGGGTTACGACGTTCCCACAGCCATAAGGCAGGCACTTTTCCATGTGGTTTCGATAGAAACTACAACGGGATTTCTGTCGTCAAACATAATGGGCTGGATGCCCATAACGTGGATAGTCCTGTCTATCGTGATGTTCAACGGCGCATGCGCCGGCTCTACAAGCGGCGGATTCAAGGTCGTAAGGATTGTAGCACTATTCAAAATTACGATTAACGAGTTCAAATACATCCTCCACCCGCGCGCCGTAATACCTGTAAGAATAAACAACAGCACGATGAATTACTCTATGGAGCACACGCTGTTGTCCTTTGCCACGCTTTACGTGTTCTTCATCATTGTCGGGGCGATTGCATTGTGCCTGACTGGCGTTCCACTTATGGACGCAACAGGCATATCCCTTACATCGATAAGTAACACCGGGCCGGAAATAGGCCATGCGTATGGAGCACTATCCTCGTGGAGCGTAATACCCGAAACGGCAAAATGGATAAGCTCAATGCTTATGTTTATAGGTCGTTTGGAGATATTCACAGTAATAATCCTGTTTGTTCCCCGTTTTTGGAAAGACTACTAACTGCAGACGTACTAAATTTTGCGCCGCAATTACGGCTTAACCGCAAGAACTACACTCAAAATATCAACAAATAAAATCACAAGACCATGAAAACCAAAAAAACAATCTTAATCCTTGCAGCATTGGTCTCTGCTGCAACAACGTTCGCGCAAGACAAAGTAAAGGTAGAAATAGAGAACACCGAAGGCGGAACATTTACCATAAGTCCTGAAATACCCTCGGACGGAATGGTTGCAAAAGGCACCGTGTTCACTGTTACTGCCAAGCCCGAAAAAGGTTACGTGTTCGATTGCGCCTTCCAAGGCACAAAGCACCAGTGGGGCACATTTTACAATGAGACTAACGACAACCCGGGAAAAATCGTAGCCGACCACAACATAACAATCGGCGCGGCGTTCCTGCCAGAAAGCAACTTCAAAGACATCGAAGTAACCAAGAACGTGGTGTATGCCAAACCCGGCAAAAAAGAACTGAAGTACGATGTATATGCCCCAAAGAAAGCAAAGAGCCTGCCCATCGTGGTGATAGTGCATGGCGGCGGCTGGAGTTCGAACGTCGAAGACATCATGCGCGGCATGGGACGCGAAATTGCCAAATCGGGACGTTACATAGCCGTAAGCATAGACTATCGTTTCATTGGCAAGGGTGACGGCGAGGAAACACCGGTTGAAATGTACCAAATCATAGAGGACGTTTACGGCGCTATAGCTCACATTATGGAACACGCGGCCGAATACGGAGGCGACCCGACTCGCATATTCATCACCGGCGACAGTGCCGGCGGCCACTTGTCGGCTGCTGCGATAAACTTTGCCGACTATATAGGCGACGGGGGATTCGGACGCACTGCGGGAGTTTATGAATTCAAACCTACATACCTGCCGGCAGGGAAAAGCGTGGAAACTGTGAAGAAGGAAATGTGCAAAGCATTTTTAGGAGCCGTACCTACTTATCCCGTGCTCACCGACGACGTTATGAAACGTTTCTACTCCACCGACAGCCTTTCGGCAATGCACGTCTCGCCCATTTGCTTCATACCGCAGCGCTCGGTGCGCGCAGTGCCCCAGATGATTCTACGCGGAAGAAACGACGACCTTATCCGCGATTGGCAAATGGCGAAATACTGCGACGCAATGACCAAAGCAGGACAAGACGTGAAATACATACAAATAGGCGGCATTGGGCACGCTTTCCTCGACTGGCGGCACGACGATAACTCAAAAAAGACATTCGCACGTTTTGCCATGCCACAAATCAAGGAAATGTTACTCTTCTTTGACGACATTCTGCAAAACCGCACGGATACTAAAAAATAACGCGGCCTGCAAGGCCACGTTCACGCACCACGGTAACTGCATAACTGTGAAAACTGGAAACCGTTTAATGTCCGGCCAAAACAGGCCGGACATTTTATTGTTCCTTTTCGTCAAACTGTGAAATGAAAGCCTCCAACGAATCGAGAATCTGGCGGTATTGCGGTATTTCATCGAAATAAGTCTGCTTACGCATGGCAAAATCCGGCGGTACAACGCTATGCTGGTAACCCGCCAGTTCATTTTGCATTTGCTGGCTGTTCACCGCAAGGCGGCGTATCTCGCTTTCGCGCTCACGCCGCAAGGTTTCGCATACGGCTGTTACAAGAGGACAAACCACTGCGTCGAAAATATCATGCCCGCGTATATACATATAGGCATTGTCGGGAAAAACACCCAGGCGTTCGAGTTCATCTTTCAACGGCTTGTATTCCTTTTTTGCTTGCGGGAAACGTTTTTGCAGCCACGACATGGTGCGGTTCACACGCTGCCTGAGCTGTTCCAGTCCTCTTTCGGGATGATACAGGTTTATGTCGCGCAAAGCAATAACAGCGCACAGCGAGGTCAATGAAAAGTGCTTGTAGTTACCGGTACGGTAACACCACACATTCCACACGAACACAGGATAAACAAGCTCGGAAAATTCGCGCATGTAACGCTCAAAGTCGAATACCTTTCGGTCGTTGAGCGTAGCCGCAACGCACACTCCGCGCAACAAAGGCGCATAACACTGGAAGTTCTCTATTGCGTAAGCGTAGGTGTGAAACACATACGGGTTCTGGCATATCGTGCGCGAAGTCTCGCGTGCGCCTTGCAGCAGGTAGTCGTAGTCGGCATCAACGCAAGCAATCATGTTTCTTCCCAGCGTATTGCCAAGTATGTTTGTTATGGCCACTTTCTTGCCTTTTGCCAACGATGTGCGCGACGGCAGCATTACTTCGAAATACAGCTTGTCGTTCTCGAAACGTGTAAGCACGTTGCGCCAGAACATCACGTCGTCATATCCTTCAACGTATGCCACTATGCGCCTTCGGGCTCCCGACGGTTTCATACGCGAAGCCGCCCCTATATAGTTTGAATTGAGATTTTCCGATAAACGCTTGCTCATTACCGTGGATAAATAAAATTAAAGCATGCCCGCCTTATGCCATGCAGCAAACGGGCAAGCGCACTTACTTTGTTATGTCGCTTACTTCGGTTACGGCGTCCAACCAACCGTCCATTATCATTGCGGGCGAATGCGTGGTCAGCACAATCTGCACGTGTGGGTTGAGGCTGCGTATCAGGCCTATGAGCTTCTGTTGCCACTCTATATGCAGGCTGGCCTCGGGTTCGTCAAGAAAAAGCACATAAGGCAGATTGTCTTCCACGAGTACGGTCAGCAGTATGATAAGTATCTGTTTCTCTCCCGACGATAGTTTGTAAGGCGACAGTTCCTCGTCGAATTGCAAGAGCCGCACCTCATTGCATGTACGGTCTATTTTCTTTCCGGTCTCCGAAAAGAGGCTGTCCACCGCATCTTGGAATTTTCTTTTGGCCGCTGAGGCTTCGGCCGCTTTTTCGCTTGCCTTGGGGTCGCCCGAAGTCAGAAGGTTAATCATACGGTTTCCGATATTCACCTGGTAATCCAGGTATCGCCGCTGCAGTGCATAGAGTTGGAAATCTATCTCGGTTTTCACCCACCCGTCGGAGAGTTTGTCGAGTATGTCACCATGAATCAAAGGCCTGTCGAACGACCTCACCAAGTCGTAACGCACATACGTTGCGTCGGCCGGCGAAAACTCAATCTTCACTCCGAGCACGGGTGTGCTCCCCACCCCGCCTTCGCGTGTAGCAAGCCTTGCGGCCAGTTTGTTCAGGATAGTGCTCTTGCCTGCACCGTTCACGCCGCTCAGGATATTGACCTCGGGATTAAGGTCCCAAACTATGTGCTTCTGCCCGTTCCACAAGCTCTTGATTTCTATGCTTTTTATATAGTCGGCAGCTTTTTCCATGGCATTTCTGTTTTTACAAATTTTTACACACGGCCGGAACTTGTCCGTTACGCTTCAAAATTACGAAAAATAATCAAGCGGCGAATGTCTTTTCTGAAGTACCCTCAAAAATATGTCTGAGATATTTTAAAATAGGTCAGACATATTTTGAAATATGTGCCTTGTATTTTTTTCTTTCTCCCAACAGGGTGAAAACGCCCTTGGCATGGGAATTCCGGAAAAGGATGAAACGTCCCTGTTTTCTGCGTCCGAAATCAGTCTGCCTGTGTCGCTGTAAGGAACGGCGCAAACGGGGATTGAAAAACAGACAAAAACGACATAAATTACAAAGCTGTTAAAAACACATCAATATATAGCTAATAATCAGCGAATTTTCTGTTTCAAAACGGTTAAAAAGCTGATAAAATTCTGTGAACAGACGTTTCGATAATTAAAATTTCGCTTTGGGATATTGGATTAAAAAACTAAATTTGCAAAGGCAACCCCATATAAGTTTCAACTACAGTATGGAATACATTTATTTAGTAGTACTTGTCTTTATCTTTTCATTATCTTGTTACGATCTCACTGCAGGAGTATCGACCGACGCCGGAAACTTCCTCAGCGCAGGAATGGGTTCCAAGACAGCAAAGCTGAAAGTACTTTTCACAGTGGCCGCCGTAGGCATTTTTGTCGGGGCAATTACCTCGAACGGCATGATGGATATAGCAAGGCACGGGATTCTCAATCCCGACTTCTACTACATGAGCGAAGTGATTTGCATATTCCTGGCCGTAGGGGTTAGCGACGTTATACTGCTCGACATATTCAACACCTTGGGCATGCCCACATCATCAACCGTGTCGATGGTGTTCGAGCTGCTGGGCGGCAGCACGGCCCTTGCCATCGTTAAACTGATGAACAACAGCGACCTGACGTATGCGCAACTGATAAACACCGACAAGGCACTGTCAATAATACTCGGAATATTCCTGTCGGTGGCAATAGCATTCGTGTTCGGGTATATAGTAATGTGGATAACGCGCCTGGTATTCACTTTCAAGTACAAAGACCACAGCCGCTGGGCCATGGGCATTTTCGGCGGAATATCGATAACGCTCATCATGTTCTTCCTGCTCGTGAGCGGCCTCGGAAAATCATCGTTCATGACTGCCGAGGTAAAAAGTTGGATTGAAACAAACCAGGCTACCATATTCATAGGCTGCTTCGTACTATTCAGCATAATAATGCAGGTGCTCTACGCCATAGGAGTAAACATATTCCGCATTATAGTGCTGTTCGGAACGTTTGCACTGGCAATGGCATTTGCCGGTAACGACCTCGTAAACTTCATTGGCGTTCCGCTGGCCGCACTGTCTTCTTACCAATACTATGTTGAAGCCGGGGCAGGCGACCCGTCGCAGTTCTGCGTATCAAGGCTTCACGAAAGCGCGCACACACCTATTTATTTCCTCATCATAGCCGGCACCATAATGGTAATTGCGCTGATAACGTCCAAAAAGGCGCGCAAGGTAATAAACACATCGGTAAACCTGTCGCGCCAGGACGCGGGCGAAGAAATCTTCAGCTCGTCAAAAATAGCGCGCTCCACCGTGCGCAACGTAATGAGCCTTTCAAACACCATTTCGAAGTACATCCCGAACAAAGCCAAGCGTTGGCTCGACACAAGGTTCAACTCCGACGAAGCCATAATGGCCGACGGCGCGGCATTCGACCTCGTGAGGGCTTCGGTAAACCTCGTCCTTGCCGGCCTGCTCATAATAATAGGCACCTCGCTACAGCTACCGCTATCCACAACGTATGTAGCCTTCATGGTAGCAATGGGAAGCTCGCTTGCCGACCGGGCCTGGGGGCGCGAAACCGCAGTTTACCGCATTACAGGCGTAGTTTCAGTAATAGGCGGCTGGTTCATCACCGCCGGAGCGGCCTTCATACTGTGCTTCTGCATTTCGCTGTTCATGTACTTTGTAGGCCCGATAGCAATGCTGCTGGCAATAGCCCTTGTGGTATTCATTATCATCCGTAACAACAAAATGTTCAAAAAACACGAGGCAAACGAAAACAAGGACCAGATATTCCGCCAGCTCATACGCACGAACGACAAGGTGCAGGTGCGCAAACTTTTGGGCGACCACGTACAAATGACGCAGCTCGACACAATAGACTTTGCACGCAACAACTACCTGCAAATCATAAACGGACTTATAAACGACGATTACAAAACATTGCGCCATTCGTCTAACGCACTCGACGAACAGAAAAGCCTATGGAAGAAAATGCGCCGTAAGGAACTTATCGGCATGAAAAAAATCGACTACCTCACAGCCATAGAAAAGAACACATGGTTCCACTTGGGCTGCAACAGCATATCGCAAACGCTTTACTGCCTGAAACGAATGTCCGACCCGTGCCTCGAACACATCGACAACAGGTTCAACCCCCTGCCCGAAGCATGGATAAAGGAACTTATACCGTTGCGCGACCAGACCGTGGCACTGCTCGACGAAACAAGGCGCATGATTGCCGAACGCGATTACAGCAATGCTGACAAGGTTCTGGTGGACGCAAACGCGGCAAAGCGACTACTGTCGGAAACACGCGACAAACAGGAGGTGAGAATGCAGACCGAGGAAGGCGACCTGCAAATAGGCATACTCTACCTCAACACTCTCCAGGAAACACAGGAACTCATAAGCACGATAAGGCACCTGCTGAGGGCAAGCAGGCACTTCTTCACGGCATAACAAAAAGGACGGTTTTTCCGTCCTTTTTTATTGCGTCTGCTACACGCCGGGAAGCACCGCCCTTTTTACCCCGCAAAAATTATGTCTGACCTATTTTAAAATATGTCTGACATAATTCGAATTATGTCAGACATATTTTTTCCTACGTCCTTTGTACATGAAACAACCGGCAGGAAAGACCATGAAGTTCCATGTCCCGTAACGCAGTCTTGCCTTGTCAGAATTTCCACCAGGGCTTCTTTTCCGGTTTGGGGGCGTTTATCATCTCGCGCAATACCTGCTCATACGTTTTATTCGAGTTTATCATTTCGTATATCACTCCCCAGTCGGGAAGCCCGCCTACATTCCTGTCGTCGATGAACAGGTCCACTTTCAGTTTGCGCGATATTTTTTTCGAAAGAGTTTCATCCTCGTCGGGATAGTCACTGTTCACCGCATAAAACTCTATGCCTTTCGCGCGACACCATTCCACAGCCTCGTCAAGCAGTTCTCCTTCACGCACACTCCAAAGTATGAGCAAATGCCCTTCTCTTATCAGCTGTTTAAGCGTTGCTACTGCAAAAGGAATCTCTTTTCCGATTTCCGGATACCTGTGCTCCACTATCGTTCCGTCAAAATCTACCGCTATTCTCATTTTCTTTATTTTGTTTTGATTATTTTCTTGCCGTTAATTATGTATATCCCTTTGTACAAGGGAAGAGTTTCCATATTGTTCCCGTTCACCTCGCCGAGGCACACGCCATTCAAATCATATATCTTGTTGTCACCGCAAAGCTCTGCGTCGTGAATACCCGTCAGTCCGCCATAACGCAACACAAGCCTGTTGTCCGCGGCCGAACCATATCCGAAAGAGCAGCGGAATGCGTCCAGATAGCTCTCCGCCGCAGCATTTACGAAACGCAAACCGTCGTCCGACAGTATATACGTACCTTCGTCATCCGCTTCCACCTCCTTGCGAACCAATGTTCCGACCAAGCCGTCATTTCCTGCCTCCGACACCGACGTAACGGGTAAAGTACCGGCCGCTGCACAGAAAGTAACATCCATGTTTCCCTCACCGTCCTCTACACATTTGAATACGTAAGGCTGCAAGGCTTCGATTTCTGTTTCGGACGAGAGGTTTATCACATCGTTTTCCACATCGGCAGCACTGCACACCAGCAAGCCGTCCGGAATCGCAACCGCGTTGAAAGGAAGATACAAAGTGTTCCAGCCATTGCAGGGAACACTCCGCGTATAATAAAGGGAATCCTCTCCTACCTCAAACGAATATGCCGCATGAAAAGCCTTCCGGTCTTCAATCCGCATTATGCGCACCAAATGATTGGCGCCCTGACTGCCGCAGGCCACAACGTTTTTCCAACTTTCAGGAATACGAGGAATATCATCCTTGTTCACATAAATTATACAGTTTGTAACTCCGTCAAAATCAAAATCGCGCAGTTTTTCGGGCAATATAATTTTCCGCAGGTCGAGCGAAGTAGTCACATCGTCTAACGTCTTAGCCAACATGTCGGTACTATAACCTCCTTCAAGCGTCTTCAAGCCATAAGTATCCGTTGTTATGGAAGCCTTTGCCGGCAATTTCGACAACTTGACTGGGAGAACGCCGTTTTGCCCGGTTTCTCCCGCCTTCGCAAAGCAAAAACCGCCTTGTCCGTCAGACATATCCGATACGAAAGCAAGACACGTTTCTTCTCCCGTAGGCAGTTGCGTCACTACCAAACCTTCACGCAAAAAGAAACTGGCCGATTCCTCAAAAGGCACGGCAACAACTTCATAAAATCCCCCTTCGACCTCACCCTGTGGTGCAATACCATTCCCGTCCTTAGTACACAGTTTGAAATTCCCGCTTTCTTCACGCGAAACCCGCCAACGCATGTTATCGTCGTTCAAAGGAAAACTTCCGTCTGAAAGCATTTGTGACGAAACATCCTCTGCCTTCATATACGAATCGCCCGTAACAATCGCCGAAGCTGCGTAATATTTGCTATTTGCTTCGGCTAACAAACAATATTCTCCGTTTTCATCGGGAGATAAACTGCCGGAATCATCGCCTGCACTGCTTTCAATACTCTTATAAAAAACCAGGTCGCTGTAATAAACGGCTTTTTTGAAACGGCCGAAGTACCGGTAAACCGTATCGCAACTCAAATATCGCAGACTACCGTCTTCGTCGGAAAAGCAACTTATAATCCCGCCATTGTCCGAAATGTTCCATAACAAAGGTTTGGTACCCATTGATATATCTGCGCCCTGCTTCTCTTTTGATATATACTTCCCGCTATGCACTGACGAAAACGCATACATACCGTCGCGCAAAGAAATGTGCCAGTGAAGGGAAACATCGTTTACCTCAATTGTGTCGCCGCCCAAGTCCGTAATTTTTGCCGCCAATTTGGAACCTCCGCCGGCTTCCTCGTTACTAAGCAAAAAACGCGGGGCACTGAAAGAAGAAGCTATCACGTAGTTTGCCGACGTGTCCAGCCCTGCGACACTTTCCACGCGTGCAAACCTGTAATGCTGCGCATGTGCATGCACCGCGAGGCTGAGCATAAAAAGCGATACGGACAATAACTTCTTCGAGAATGCTTTCATATCTTGCGGTTAAAATCATTGCGATGTATATGGCACTTCAATTTCCAAAACTGGTAAGATATGGGACGCACTATGTCGTAAAGAAGCAACGACAGCACGTAGAGCGGCGCTCCCAATGCTGTTGTAACCCGTCTGAACATCAGAATATTTGCAAGCATTGCCGTTAATAAGATTCCGCAAACTGCACCGGCAAAAACATAATGCTGCGACGCAAGGAATGCCAAAGCCGAAATTATTCCTCCTGCCACGAGTAAATACACTCCCAAGTTCATGAGGTTTACAGGCAAGAAACAAATGCGTTCTTTTCGGCTCATTTGCCGCTGTGCAGCTACACGACGCATTTTCCATTTGCGTATTTCATGTACTGACAGCCGTTCTTGTTGCTCCACTATAGCGGCAGCAGAACAGCAAACCGCCGTGCGATTACGGCATGAAAGGCTATTCACGAGCAAATCGTCTGCACCGTAAATATAATCCAGCATTGACGCATACCCGTTATTCGCCATAAAGACAGAACGCCTGAAAGCCATGTTGCAGCCGTCGCCGCCCACAGCACGGCGGCGCGCGGAATTATACCACACCAGTTGGTAAAAAATCCTTTCATAAACAGCACGGCGAGCAAGCAGGGAACCGTCGTAGTGAAAATTGGAATAACCCAACACGATGTCCTTTTCTGGAGCAAAACAACAGCTCATTTCATACAGCCATGAGTCGCCGGCCGGCACGCAATCCGCACGTGTCAATACAATCCACTCATATTTGGCAGCTTTTACCCCAAGCGTTACGGCAAGTTTTTCATGACTCACGTAACGTGCCGACTTGGGTACAAACGTATGCTTCAGGTTGGGGTATTGCTTTTCATAACGTTTCAGCACTTCGGAAGTAGAATCGGTTGAACAGTCGTCTACCACGACGACTTCGAACTTCACGCCCCTTTGTCCCAATATGGCCGGCAGGTTTCTCTCTAAATAATCCCCTTCGTCGCGGCAGCAGATAACAACCGTGACAGGCTCATCCGTAGCGGGACTTCTTTCGCCGGCCTCACTTTTGCGTATGCGTTTTATTATCCCGTAAAACCATGCACGAAGCGGAAAAAACAGCAACAGTCCCGCAAACATTACGGCCAACGGCACATATACGGGCACAAGTTCTATAAGTGCATTGATATATTGCATAAAAACAGTCTGTCGTTAAAAAATTCCCCGCCGGAACTCCGAACATATTATCGCCGCAGCCACAGACGCGTTCAGGCTCTCTACCGCACCGCCTTTACACGGGAAAGGCGGTATGAACAACCGCCGCGTAACGGTTTCTTCCACCGGGGCAGAAATGCCATTGCCTTCATTTCCTATGACTATTACCCCGTTTTGCGAAAGTTTCTCGGAATATATGTTGTTCCCTTTGAGAAAAGTGCCGTAAACCGGCACATCCCCGGGCAAACCTCCCAATACTTCCGGTAAATCGCAGTAATGCACGTTCACCCTTACGAGCGCGCCCATCGTAGCTTGCAGCACTTTAGGGGAATACACATCGGCCGTGCCTTTTGAGCACAACACCGTGTCTATCCCGAACCAGTCCGCCGTCCTTACAATCGTTCCTACATTGCCGGGGTCCTGTATGTCATCAAGGGCCAGGCAAATGCCGGCACGGGCAAGCGATTCCACATCCGATGCATTGCCGGAATGCGGCTTTTCAAAAACCGCGAGCACCTCGTGCGGTGTTGTAAGGAGCGTGGCCTTTGCCAGTTCATCGCGCGGCACTATGTCATAATCAGCCACATTGGCAGGAACGGTAAAGGCACTGCCTTCGGACACCGCCAGGTAAACGCAGCGAAACCTTGCAAGCATTTCGCCCACGAGCTTCGGGCCCTCGGCCACAAACAGCCCGCTTTCGTCCCGGCGTTTTTTCATTGCCAACGAATGTATTTGCTTTATTCTGTTCCTGCTAAGCATGATTTTCTATTTTAGAACGTACAAAAATAGTGAAAGGCGAGCGCAGAGACAAACGAAAACCAATGTTTTCAAGTTTGGCTATGCCGAGCCGCCTCCTATTTTATCCAAAAACAGTGAAAGGCGAGCGCAGAGACAAACGAAAACACAAGTTTTCAGGGTTTATCGCAAGTTTGCCATATTTTAACACCAACATGCCGGCGCTTGCGCCAGTTACGGTTCGGCCGCAGCCGATAGAAAAAACGCCTGCATTATTAAAACCACGACAACAATCCGCAACATTCGCACCCGTTTCTTACACGGTCGGACGGGTATCGTGTTAACATAAATAATGTTAAACAGAAAGCCACAGTCATGCTTCAAAATGCACTCCCGAAAAGGAACTTTTTACCCCCTCCGGGAGAAAGAAAAAAATATGTCTGACATATTTTAAAATTCCTCGGACATATTTCAAAATTCAAGGCACGTATTTTTGCGGGTGCCAAATTCCTATTAACCGGCATGTTACGGAAAGGCTTTTTTGCAGCCATAAGAAAGTTAAAATCTCTTACGCAACAGTTAAACTTTGTTTCCGAAAAAGCACAACAAAATTTACTTCAAGTTAAAGAACGCTTAGCCCTCGCACAGTTAAACATATTATTCGTAATTTCGCAAAACAGACGCAAATCAACAAAGGCACGATGAAAAAGATACTTTACATATCGTTGGTTATTATGCTGTATGCCGTGCAGCCGTGCCTTGCACAAGACATTGAAAGGCAGCAGGAAACCGGCATTGCGGGTAACGACACCGCCGAGAACGTGCTACCCTATGCGGGCGACAACGCGCTTTACCTGCCGGGCGACACGGCTTTCTTTCCGCGGCTGTACAATCCCATGCCATACTACACAGGCAGCTGGCAGCTGCATTCGGGACTGAATGCACAACTGGGCACAAGCGTAACGGTAGGCTTCGGCAAACATTCGCCCCGCGGCGTGGGCATAGGCACGCACGCCGCCTTCCTCTACGCCGCCTCGCTGACACCAAAACTCAGCCTGGCAGGAGGCATAAGTTCGGAAACCCTCGACTGGGGAGGCATAAAGCTGCGCAATGCCGAACTGATAGGCGTGGCAGCCTACAAAGTGAACGATTTCATGAATGTCTACGCATACGGAAGCAAAAGCCTGCTGGACGACAAGCAACGCAGGATACGCCCATACCCGTCCTTCGGGCGCGACAGGTGGGGCGGCGCGGTAGATTTCAGCCTCGGCAAGAACGTATTCGTACAATTCGGCTTCGAGCACGCAAGTTTCTATTGAAATAACATAAACATGTTATTTTTTGAGCACCATGCCAAATTCCGTATCATATCTCACCCAACATCTTGCACTGCTGAAAAAAGAATACGAATACGAGCGCGAAAATTTCCGTCGCGAAACCACAGCCATGCCGGTAGGACGCAAGATAAAGCGCGGGATATGCTGGTATCCGCTCAACATCGGCCGCAGTTACTACAACTCGCTCAACCAGCTGGTGGTTGAAGTGTTCCGCACAGAAGACAAGGAAATAGAGCACAGCTTCGAGTACGGCAAACCGATATGCTTCTTCGCGCTTGACGCGTCCGACAATCCACGTTTCTTCAAGTTCCGCTCCACCGTGGGCTACGTCGACGACAACCGCATGGTTGCCGTCATTCCCGACGGCGAGGCACTCGCCGCACTTCAAGGAACAGCACGCCTTGGAGTGCAACTGTTCTTCGACGAGACAAGTTACCGCCTGATGTTTTCGGCACTCGAAGCCGCAATAAGCGCCAAAAACAACCGCATGGCCGAACTGCGCGAGATTTTCCACGGCACTGTACGCCCTGCAAAGACCTCTGCCCTGCCGGTGGCGTTCCCGTGGCTCAACACATCACAACAAGAAGCCGTGAACGAAGCCTTGTGGGCTAAAGACGTGGCAATAATCCACGGCCCTCCGGGAACGGGAAAGACAACAACGCTCGTCGAAACCGTTTACGAAATACTAAGGCGTGAAAACCAGGTACTCGTTTGCGCGCAAAGCAACATGGCCGTCGACTGGATAAGCGAAAAAATATCCGACCGCGGAATAAACGTTCTAAGGATAGGCAACCCCACGCGAGTGAACGACAAAATGCTTTCGTTCACCTACGAAAGGCGCTTCGAGTCGCACCCCGACTACCCGCAGCTCTGGGCTCTGCGCCGCACCATACGACAACTTTATTCGCAAAAGGGAGACACGGAAAAACGCCACCAGAAAATCGACCGCCTGCGCGACCGTGCCACCGAAATAGAGCTTTCCATTCACAATTACCTCCTAACCTCGGCGCGCGTGATAGCATGTACCCTGGCCGGAGCGGCCAACCGCATTCTCGACGGGCAGCATTACCATACACTCGTAGTTGACGAAGCAGCACAAGCTCTGGAAGCGGCAGTATGGATTCCGTTGCAGAAGGCCGACCGTCTGATACTGGCCGGCGACCACCGGCAACTGCCGCCAACAATCAAAAGCCGCGAAGCCATGAAGGCAGGACTGGGGCAAACACTCATGCAGACCGTAGCGACCGAAAGGCCGGAATGCGTGTCACTTCTAAAGGTGCAATACCGTATGAACGACGATATAGCCCGTTTCTCAAGCCAAATGTTCTACGGCGGCGAAATAGTAAGCGCGCCCGAAGTGAAAAACCGCAGCATTCTCGACTTCGACACACCTATTACCTGGATAGACACATCGGGAAACGACTTCCACGAAAATTTCATTGGCGAAACATACGGAAGAATAAACCCGGCGGAAGCGGAACTGACCATAAACACGCTTAAAAACTACATAAACGAAATAGGAAAGCACCGCATGCTCGAAGAGAACCTCGACATAGGCATAATCTCGCCCTACAAAGCGCAGGTGCAGCTTCTGAGACGCATGTTCCGCCGAGATTCCTTTTTCAAACCTTTCAAAAACCTTGTGTCGGTAAATACCGTGGACGGTTTTCAGGGACAGGAACGCGACATTATAGTAATAAGCCTTGTGCGCGCCAACGAAGAGGGCGAAATAGGCTTCCTTTCCGACATACGCCGCATGAATGTGGCTATGACGAGGGCACGTATGAAACTGTTCATCCTTGGAAATCCCGACACATTGCTCCGGCATGATTTTTACCGCAAACTTTACGAATACGTTGAATCACTTAAACCACACCAATAGCCAGCCATGGGAGACTTGCTCATATACGAAACCGACGACTCCACAGCTGCGGAGCTGCCTTATGCCGACTCCGGCGTCAGGGCGGGATTTCCTTCGCCCGCACAGGATTATACCGACGAGTCCATCGACCTTAACCGCGATATAATACACCATAAGGAAAGCACATTCTATGCCCGCGCCGTGGGTGACTCGCTGCGCGACGCCAATGTCATGGAAGGCGACATACTCGTTATCGACAAATCGCTCGAACCGCAAGACGGCGACATGGCCGTCTGTTTCCTAAACGGGGAATTCACTCTCAAGTTCATTGAAAAGCGCACGAACAGCCTGCGCCTCATACCTGCCAATCCCAAATACGAACCTATAAACATCGACAGTGAAGACGATTTCAGGATATGGGGCATTGTTACATACGTAATCCATAAAGTAGAACGCCGCAAATGGTAGGGCTGGTCGATTGCAACAACTTCTTCGTTTCGTGTGAGCGTGTATTCAACCCCGCCCTCGAGGGCGTTCCCGTAGTAGTGCTTTCGGGAAACGACGGTTGCGTCATCGCACGAAGCAACGAGGCCAAAGCAATGGGCATAGCAATGGGAGAACCTTTTTTCAAAATCAGAAGCCTTTACAAGGACGGCACGCTAAAGGTATGCTCCTCGAACATAAGGCTCTACGGCGACATGTCGAAAAGGGTAATGGGCATACTGCGCAGCAAAACCGTAAAAACCGAAGTCTATTCAATCGACGAGGCCTTCATAAGCCTTGAAGGAATCCCCGAACCGGCCGATTACTGCCGCAACCTGGTAAAGACCATACGCCGCAGCACCGGAATACCGGTAAGCATAGGAATAGCCAATACAAAGACGCTTGCAAAGATGGCAAGCAAGTTTGCAAAACAATACCCGGGCTACAAAGGCTGCTGCACCATCGACAGCGACGAGCGCAGGACAAAGGCGCTCAAACTCTTTCCCATTGGTAACGTATGGGGAATAGGACGGCAAAACAAGAAAGCGCTCAACCTGAGAGGAGTGAGCACGGCATACGACTTCACCCTGTGGAGCGAACAAAAGGTGCGCGAGCTGCTCGGCATAACAGGCGTGGCAACATGGAGGGAACTGCAAGGACTGCCATGCACGCATGAATCGAGAAACGCCACCGAAAAGAGCGTTACACACTCGCAGAGTTTCCGCAAGGCCATAACCGATTACAGCGAACTTTCATCACTAATTGCAGACTTTGCCGCAACTGTGGCCGAACGCTTGCGCCGCCACGGCTGCCGGGCCGGACGAATCGAAGTTTACATACGTACCGACCGCTTTGGCGACCTGGCGCACTTCTACGCCAACACTGCCGCCACAAGGTTCGAAGTACCTACCAACGACCCGCGCGAAGCCATAAAGGCGGCAGCCGAGTGCCTCACTAAAATTTTCAAGGACGGATACGCATACAAAAAAGCAGGAGTAACCCTTACCGAAATATCAAAAGGAGGAATACAGCAGTCGTTTTTCGACACCATAGACCGTGAGAAACAAGAACGCCTGCTGCAAGCGTTAGACGCCATAAAACGTACAGAGGGGAAACAATCCATAAGAGTAGCCGCACAAGGCGACGGAAACGCGGCACGCTACAGCGAATTCCACTCGCCGAGCTATACGCTTTGCCTCGACGACATTATCAAGGTGCACCTCGACTGAAAAACACAAAATTACCCGCTGTCCACACCGACGCTCGGCAAGCCCGCCGGGATTGTTAATTTAACACATGTAAAAATACCCCTTCCAAGACGCACGTCGGAGCAAATAAAAAATATGTCCGAGGAATTTTAAAATATGTCCGACCTTTTTCAAAATATCTCAGACATATTTTCAAGGGGGTCTAACCCCATGATTTTTCAATCGTTTAACAACACGGACAAAGGCGGACCACATAACGACACATCGCAACATGCCCCGCAAAATCGAATTTTATAGCCCGCACTCCCGAAGTTATGGAGCGAAAAGATTAACTTTGCAGGGAATTAACACATTATAACGTAACAAAACCCTAAACACGATATGATAATCTTTTTCAAAGCCCCTCAGGGTAACATCATTGCAACTGCAACAAACCACAACCTCAGCTCCGACGAAGTAAATAAACTTTGCTGGCTGTACGGCGGTGCAGAAAAACTGGAAGCCACATCGCTCGAAGGATACTTTGTTGGCCCGCGACGCGAGATGATAACCCCGTGGAGCACCAACGCGGTGGAAATCACACAGAACATGAGCCTTGAAGGCATTTCGCGCATAGAGGAGTATTTCCCCGTAGCCGACGAAAACGCCGAATACGACCCCATGCTGCAGAGGATGTACCACAACCTCGACCAGGAAATATTCACGACCAACATCAAGCCCGCCCCGATAGAATACATCGAAGACATAGAGGAATACAACGAGCGCGAAGGCCTTGCCCTCTCGCCCGAAGAGATTGAATACCTCCACAAAATCGAAGGACAGCTCGGGCGCAAGCTCACCGACAGCGAAGTGTTCGGCTTTGCACAAATCAACTCGGAACACTGCCGCCACAAAATCTTCGGCGGAACATTCATAATCGACGGCGAGGAAAAACCCTCGTCTCTCTTTGCCCTGATAAAGAAAACGACAAAAGAAAACCCGCACAAGATAATCTCGGCCTACAAGGACAATGTAGCATTCGCGCAAGGGCCGGTTGTAGAACAGTTCGCTCCAACCGACCACAGCACAAGCGACTACTTCAAGGTGAAAGACATCGAGTCGGTTATCTCAATAAAGGCCGAGACACACAATTTCCCCACCACAGTAGAACCGTTCAACGGCGCCTCAACAGGCACGGGCGGCGAAATACGCGACCGCATGGGCGGCGGCACAGGCTCGTGGCCCATAGCCGGAACGGCAGTTTACATGACTTCCTACCCCCGCCTGCACGGCGGACGCACATGGGAAAACATACTCCCCGTTCGCAAATGGCTGTACCAGACACCCGAACAAATACTCATCAAAGCGTCGAACGGAGCTTCCGACTTCGGCAACAAGTTCGGCCAACCGCTCATCACAGGCTCGGTACTCACGTTCGAACATCAGGAAAACGGCGAGAAATACGGCTACGACAAAGTAATAATGCTGGCCGGCGGCGTGGGATACGGCACCAAACGCGACTGCCTAAAGAAAGAACCGCGCAAAGGAAACAAAATAGTCGTCGTAGGCGGCGACAACTACCGCATAGGTCTCGGCGGCGGGTCCGTTTCGTCGGTCGACACCGGACGTTACTCCAGCGGTATAGAACTTAACGCCGTACAACGCGCCAATCCCGAAATGCAGAAACGCGCCAACAACCTCGTGCGCGCCCTCTGCGAAGAAGACGTTAACCCCGTTGTCTCAATCCACGACCACGGAAGCGCAGGCCACGTAAACTGCCTCTCGGAACTCGTTGAAGACTGCGGAGGACTTATCGACATGACCAAACTCCCGATAGGCGACCCCACACTCTCGTCACGCGAAATAATAGCCAACGAATCGCAGGAACGCATGGGGTTGCTCATCGACGAAGAACACATCGAACATGTAAACAAGATAGCGCAACGCGAACGTGCCCCGATGTACGTAGTAGGCGAAACGACGGGCGACAAGCACTTTGCTTTTGAACAAGGCGACGGCGTGCGACCCTTCGACCTCGACGTGGCGCAGATGTTCGGACACTCTCCCAAGACTGTCATGAAAGACGAAACCGTTAAGCGTACATACAGCGACGCCGACTACGATATTTCAAAAATTGAAGAATACCTTACGAACGTTCTGCACCTTGAGGCCGTGGCATGCAAAGACTGGCTCACCAACAAGGTAGACCGCTCCGTTACCGGCAAGGTTGCAGGACAACAGTGCCGCGGCGAACTGCAGTTGCCGCTTGCCGACTGCGGCATTGTGGCTCTCGACTACCGTTTCCGCAAAGGTATTGCAACGGCTCTCGGACATGCGCCCCAGGCAGGTCTCATCTCGCCGGCAGCAGGTTCGCAACTTTCCGTGGCCGAAGCACTTACAAACATCGTATTTGCTCCAATCGAAGACGGCATAGACGGAGTGTCGCTCTCGGCCAACTGGATGTGGCCCTGCCGCTCGCAAAAGGGCGAGGACGCACGCCTTTACGAAGGTGTTGAAGCGCTCAGCGACTTCTGCTGCGCATTGAAAATAAATGTCCCCACGGGAAAAGACTCGCTCTCGCTCGCGCAACAATATCCCAACGGCGAGAAAATCATATCGCCGGGCACTGTAATCGTATCGGCCGGCGGACAGGTAAGCGACGTGCGCAACATAATTTCGCCCGTATTGGCGAACGACGCTAACACAACCCTGCTGCACATAGACTTCAGTTTCTGCAAGCCTGAATTGGGCGGCTCGGCGTTCTTCCAGTCGCTGAACCGTGTGGGCAAGTGCGCCCCTACGGTGAACGACCCTGAGTATTTCCGCAATGCGTTCAACGCCGTACAAAAACTAATTAAAGAAGGAATCGTGCTGTCGGGGCATGACGTATCGGCCGGTGGTCTTGTTACCTGCCTGCTTGAGATGTGTTTTGCCAACAAAGAAGGCGGGCTCGACATCTCTCTCGACGGATTTGCAGAAAATGACACAGTAAAGATTCTGTTTGCCGAAAACCCGTCGGTTGTGCTTCAGATTGCCGACAACAACCTGAAACAGGCCGAAGCAGTGCTCAAAGAGAGCGAAGTGCAATACACCAATCTCGGAAAACCAACCGCCGCCCGCAAGCTGAATATAGTAAAGAACGGCAGCACCACGGCCTTCGACATCGACGCAATGCGCAACGCTTGGTATGAAACTTCTTACGAGCTCGACACAAAGCAAAGTTTCAACAGCTGTGCCGCCGAACGCCGCGACAACATCATGAAACAGCCGCTGCAAATTGAGTTCCCCGAACATTTCAAAGGCACGCTTGAAAGCTACGGCATTTCGGCCGACAGGCGCACGC
>URSZ01000038.1 GCA_900550635.1 uncultured Prevotella sp.
AGAACTTTGTGCGTGTTCCTATAGGGCGGACTTCAAACATAGAATCTACTAATTGGCAACTTGCGGACATTCATTTTTGAAATATGTGCCTTGTATTTTGCCCCCTCTCTTTCCTCGATAAAATAAGGGGTTTTGCAATGCCGTTTTTTAGAATCATTCCAAGCAAAGTGCGGAACTCTCCCGATTAATGGCGTGCGAATGCGGCGTAAGTTAGGCGGTAAAAGTATTTGGCGAACGAAACGGCGTTTGGCATATAGTTTGTAGTTTATTTTACAGAGAACAATAAAACCTGAACAATTATGAACAACAGAGGAAATCAAAATTGGCTGCCCGATGTTTTCGGCGATTTTTTCGATAATAACTACATGCGCCGTCCCAGCGGCACCGCACCTGCCATTAATGTGCTTGAAGGGCGTAACGATTACCGCGTGGAGCTGGCTGCCCCGGGTATGCGCAAAGAGGATTTCAGAATAACGATAAATTCTGAAGGCGACCTCGAGATACAGATGGAGAAAAGGCATAATGACAGCGACAGCCAGAAAGCCAACGAATACCGCTTCCTGCGCAGAGAGTTCAATTATACCCGTTTCAGCCAGACGCTGATTTTGCCCGACGATGTGGACAAGGAGAAAATCGAGGCAAAAATGAGCGACGGCGTGCTGACAATAATACTTCCGAAAGTGCGCGAGGAAAACGACCCGAAGATTTCGCACAGTATAAACATCGAATAACGTAAACGGCACCATGCAACTCGTACTTGTATACGCAATCGTTATAGCTGCGGCACTGTATGTGGCATATAAGATATACAGGATGATCGCAAGGAAGGACGGATGTTCGGGTTGCACGGATTGCCCGTGCTGCGGGGAAAGGAAACGCACTACAAATGTTTCGGGCATTAAGAAAAGGAGAAACGACGGCCGCAATGCCTGCGACAAGACCGGTTGCAACCGGAATTTATAGGAAAACTTAAAATTAATGCCGTAAAGTTTGGGAGTTTCGTTAAAACCTGCTACTTTTGCACCCGAAACAAAGTTGGTGCCTTGACCGAGTGGCTAGGTAACGGTCTGCAAAACCGTGTACAGCAGTTCGAATCTGCTAGGCACCTCTCCGAATACCAAAAGCGCAATTGAGATAGTATCTCGGTTGCGCTTTAATATTTTTATAAGACAGGATGTTATGGAGCGCGCGATAAGGAAGTCGAACTTTGAACTTCTCAGGATTGTGGCAATGCTGCTTATTGTGGCACATCATTTCCTGATAGCTACAGGCCGTCTCGATTACAGGTCGGGTACGTTGCGCGGCGGAGAACTGATGAATTCGTTTTGCGTGGTGGGTGTGAACTGTTTCATACTCATATCCGGCTATTTCGGCATAAAGTTCAAATGGTCCAAGGTGGCATGGCTGTTTTACGCGATAGCATTCGTGGCTGCCGTAGATTTCTGTTTGGGAATGACCGGCGCTGCCGTTTTTGATTCCGATTATGCAATAAATACGATAATACCTTTTACGAAAAGGCATAACTGGTTCGTTCCTACGTATCTTGCGCTCATGTGTCTGGCGCCGTTGCTTAACAAAGCGTTGAATGCGGCAGGCAAAAAGGAATTGGGAGGCTGGGTGGCGGTTCTTACGTTATTGAATCTGTATGCTTATTTCTTTACCGTAGGTTCAATCAACCCAAACGGATACACTTTGTTCCAGTTTATTTATCTTTATGTGTTGGGCTTTTACCTGCGTATGGCCGGCAGGGTAAAGCGCTTTTACTCCATGGCGGTTTACATTGCCGGAGCGTTGGCGGCCTTTATTATATCGCAAAACGTGCATGCTTCCTATACGGCTTTTGCATACAACAGTCCGCAAGTGCTCGCAGCCTCGGCAGGGCTGTTTCTTTTGTTTTCTTCATTTGATTTCAGCAGCAGAGTGGTGAACAGTCTTTCGCGTGCCACGTTTGTGGTGTTCCTTTTTCATTATGTGATTCTTAAATGGCTGAACTCTTGCGATTCGCTGCCGACGATAATAGCGCTGTATGTATTGGTTTTTATTGCGGCATACATATTGAATGAACTGATGACATTTACTTATTCCGTATTGCACAAGGCGGTAATGAGAATAACAGGGACAGATAAAGGATAATGATGTAAGTGTTTGTTCAAAAAGCATAAATAGTTAGGCAATGTATGGGTAAGATAGCTGTGTTTGCTTGGTTTTTTATAATTTTGCGTGGTGTACTTCTTTGAACCACACTGTAGAAGAATCAGATTATTCCTGTTTGGGCAATTGAAACGCTATAATTTCATATCGTTTTTTATGTCTGTGGCTGTAATATTGGCCACAGCGCTTATTTTTTCGGGTTGCTCTTCAAAGAAGTTTTTAAGCAAGGATGAACGCATATTGTCTTCAGTAAGCGTAAAGTCCGATGACAAGCATTTTAACGCCAAAAACTATTTGCGCTACGTGCGCCAAAAGCCGAATTCACGCTGGTTCGGCGTATTAAAAGTCCCTTTGGGCGTGTATTGCCTGGCCAGTAAGGACACGGTAAAGCATAAGAAGAACATATTCCGTAAAATAGGGGAGGCCCCTGTTGTTTATGATTCTCTGCTTACAAAAGTTTCGGCAGACAATATACGGTCAGTGCTTTATAATACCGGATACTTGCATGCGCGGGTTGATGTTAATGAAATTCATAACAGACATAAGACAAAAGTAGAGTATCTAATCATTCCCGGCGATTTATATACGGTAGACAAGATTGTTTGGAACGTAGAAAATGAAGGAGTACGTAATATTATAAAGAAAGATTCCGCCTCGTCGCTTCTGCATGCGGGTATGGCGTGCGATGTAGGAATACTGTCTTCCGAGAGGAATCGTATAATAAGGTTGTTGCAGGATAACGGATATTATGGAATAAACCGCGATTTCGTAACTTTCAGTGCTGATACATCGGCTTTCTCAAAGAACGTGGCATTATCGGTACGCATAGCGCACGTAGGAAACGAGGAAGACTCGATAAAGGCATACAAGAAGTATAATATAGAGAATGTAAATGTTTATTGTAACACTGAAGAAAACGATGATTCGAATGCTTCGGAAAATGACGGGCAGGAAATAAGCAAGGCGCCGCTGAAAGTATATGATTACGATATTTTGTTGAAAGGTAACAAACCTTTTCCTGGCGGAGGCAAGTTCCGCTTTTATGGGAGCAGGATACTGAGGCATAAAACTCTTATGCGTAATATAGATTTCCGACCTGGCACGCTGTTTAACCAAACAAAGGTAGAAAACACGTATCGTAATCTCGGAAATATCTCGATAGTGAATTTTGCTACGGTTAGAATGGTAGAGCCGGCGGCTTCTGTAGCAGAAAGCAATGCTTCAATACAAGGTATTACCTTGCAAGGCACAGATAGTTTAAAAGGCGATTCCTTGCAGGTAGCACGAGCAGGAGGGATCTCCGTCGTTACTAAAAATGATTCCGTACAACATTTGGAAGCAAACATATTTATAAAGACCAAAGACATAAACACGGTAAGTTTTGAAGTTGAAGGTACCAACATGGCCGGAGACTTGGGGGCCGCAGCTGCTTTTTCTTTTGAAAACCGAAATGTTTTTCACGGAGGCGAAACTTTCGGGATAAAACTTCGTGGAGCTTTTGAAGCAATAAAAGGACTTGAAGGCTACGACAATAATGAGAATTACATTGAAGGTAGCGTAGAGATGAGTTTGAAAATGCCGCTGCTCGTTTTGCCTTTCAGAAGTAGTTCACACAAGCGTAACTCTATGGTTAATTCAGAAGTCTCCGTTATTTATAATTCGCAGGATCGCCCAGAGTTCCACAGGCGAACACTCACGGCGGGCTGGAGGTATACCTGGAGTTCGTGGCAAAAGAAATTGCAACACCGTTTTGATTTCCTAAGCCTGAACTATGTTTTCATGCCTTGGATTTCGGAAGCTTTCAGGCGCGATTATCTTGACAACACTTCCTCGCGCAATTCTGTTTTGAGGTATTCTTATGAGGACCTCTTCATAATGCGCAGTGCTTACAATGTTGTTTTCAATTCTCAAGGAAGCAAACGCACCGGACTGATGGATTACAACAGTAATTCTTATCAGATTCGTCTTGGTGTTGAGACGGCCGGCAATTTTCTGTACCTTATTTCCAAATTGTTTAACGGTAGTAAGAACGAAGACGGCCATTACAAACTGTTCAATATAGCATTTGCGCAATATGCAAAGTTTGATTTCGACTTTGTAAAGAATTTTGTTATCGACAACCGCAATGCCCTGGCTTTTCATGTAGGTTTCGGTCTTGCGCTTCCTTACGGAAATGCTACGATAATTCCTTATGAGAAGCGTTACTTCGCTGGAGGCGCTAATTCTGTACGTGGTTGGGGCGTGCGGGAGCTCGGTCCGGGAAAATACATCGGTCGTGATGGAAAAGTAGACTTTATCAATCAGACGGGTAATATAAAGTTCGATATAAATTTGGAATATCGCACTTATTTGTTCTGGAAACTGCACGGCGCTGTATTTGTTGATGCCGGTAATGTTTGGACTACACGAGATTATTCGGACCAGCAGGGTGGCAAATTCACTTTCGACAATTTCTATAAGCAAATCGCCGTTGCATACGGGTTAGGTTTGCGTTTGAACCTCGATTACTTTGTGTTGCGTTTCGACGGTGGAATGAAGGCTGTCAATCCTGTTTACAGTGACAGCCGGCGTCATTTCCCTATTATCCATCCGAAGTTCTCACGCGACTTTACTTTTCATTTTGCCGTAGGTCTTCCATTTTAACACGCCACTTGTCTTTGATACGCACCAGCTTGAATGTGTAGGTACGTTTTTCATGGTGCACGGACATAGCCTTCCCGATAGAGTCAAGAGCCGTTTCATTCGTCACGCATACCGTTGCCGTGGCAGATGTGTCGTTTATTATTTCGATAGCTTCAACGGCTACCGAAGGCGTGTCGGTTACTCCGTGCAGGTATTCTATTGCTTTTTCATTAAGGTTTGACGCGAGGAATTCTATGGTGCGCCGCGATTCGGGCGTTGCTAATGTCAAGGCCTCTGCATATTTGTAGTTGAACAGTTTGTCGGAAAAATTGTATGCCGTTTCGTGTATAAGTTTCTCCTCGTCGTTTTTGCTGCACGACATTAGCGACAATGTTGATATTATAATAAATGCAATGGTTGTTTTCATGAGCTTTTGCAAAACAGATTTACAAATTTAGCAAACCTCGGTGTTATGTGCGGTAACTAACGAGTGGAATAATTTGTGTGTCATACCGTTTTTTGTTAATTTCGTATCAATTTTTAAAATCGGAATTATGCTAAGATTCCTTTCATTCGGCAGTGGAAGCAGTGGGAACTGTTATTACTTGGAATCTGACGGAGAAAGTATCATCATAGACGCGGGAGTGGGTATACGCACGCTTAAGAAGTATTTCCACGACTATGGTATAAACCAGGCTAAGATAAAATCCATATTTGTTACGCACGACCACACAGACCATGTGGCTGCCGTGCCGGCTCTTGCCGCGTACTTGCATGTACCCGTATATGCCACGCCAATAGTTCACGAACGTATAAATACCAATTTCCGTATTCGCAACAAGATTCCCAAACCGCTGGTTCGTGTTGTTGAAAAGGAGGATTCTATTCAGGTAGGCAGTTTTACCGTTTGTGCGTTCAATGTGCCGCACGATAGTGCAGACTGTTCGGGATATACGGTTTCGGCCGGGGGAAAGAACTTTGTCATAGTTACCGATTGCGGAAGAGTAACCGACCGGATAGTTCGTAGTGTGCACGAAGCTGATTACCTTGTGCTTGAAACCAATTACGACCGCGAAATGCTCCAAAACGGGCGTTATCCGCATTATTTGAAAAAGCGTATAGTCAGTTCTGTTGGCCACCTTTCTAATGATATGGCGGCCCGTCTGCTTGCTGATGAAAAGCCGAAACGTTTGCAACAGCTTTTCCTTTGTCATTTGAGCGAGAATAACAATACGCCGCAGATTGTCGCGCAGGTTATTGACGAGGCTTTAAGGTCGTATGCTTCCGAGGCTGTTTTCCATGTCTTGGCCAGGCGTAAGCCAACAGGTTTTTTTGAACTCGTCTGAAGTTTGCATAGCTTCTTAGGGGGGCAGTAGAAATTTAGTGGGGGATTTGTTTTTATATTGAGAATGTATTCCGACCTTTGCCTTATGGAAAAGAATCAATTGGAATTGCTTGCGCGTATCGTGCTGCCTTCAGAAATATTGGATTATTTTGAGATAACAAGTGTGGAACAGACTTCGACGGAAATTCGGATTCATCTGGATGAACTGATGAATCCGAATCTATCTTGTGATGTGCATTTCGAATCCAAAGGCTTCATGGAGGCTGTGAACGTTACCGATTTCCCGATCCGCGACCATAAGGTCATACTGGTCATACGCCGTCGCAGGTGGACCGACCTGCGTACAGGCAAGAGTTTCAGCCTTCCAATCAGCCTTGAGATAGCCTGCAAAGGAACCCGTTACTCCAAGGAGTTCGGGGCTTTTTTAAAAGAGACGTATGGAGACATCCCCGGTGACCTGCCGTACGCTTGAAACATTCTACCACATAAATGCACATACCTTTGAGAAACAATACAAGGAAACGCTAAGCGGCTTCCGCGGGTGGGAGCAGCTTGACCATGCCGACACGTGGCTGTTGTTTACGGAAAACATGGGTCCGCACCTGGCCATAGACGAGACCTCCCTCTCCAACGGAGAGTTATATACGTTCGTCACCAACCGCGACCGTCATGCCGGAGAAGGAAGCTTGGTGGCGGTTGTTTCCGGCACGAAATCAGAGGACGTGATACGGGTGCTGAAACAGGTTGACGAGGAGGAACGCATGAAGGTGGAGGAAGTGACCCTCGACCTTTCCGACTCGATGCGCAGGATTGTTGCCACCGCATTCCCCAAAGCCCAAAGGGTGATTGACCGTTTCCACATACAGAAAATGGCCTGCGAGGCCGTACAGGAAATCCGCGTGGCACACCGCTGGGACGCATTGCAGCAGGCCAACGACGAAATGGAAGAGTGCAGGCTTTCTGGCAAGCCATACCACCCGTTCCATTTCCCAAACGGGGACACACGGCCCGAACTGCTCATCAGGAGCCGCTACCTCCTGTTCAAGTCGGCAGACAAGTGGACGGAAAAGCAAAAGGAAAGGGCGAAAATCCTGTTCGCAGAGTATCCCGACATCCAACTCGCTTACGGGCTGTCGCATTCACTGAGGATGATATTCTCCAAGAACACGATTAAGGATGTCGCAAGGCTGAGCATGGCCAAATGGTACAACAAAGTGGACGAAGCAAGGATGAAGCAGTTCAATGTCATTGCGGCCACCTTTTATGAACATTATGATGAAATACTCAACTTCTATAACCACCGTTCATCAAATGCGGCAGCCGAATCATTCAACGCCAAAATCAAACTTTTCAGGGCTAATCAGCATGGAGTAGCCGACAAGAAGTTTTTCTTGTTCAGAATCGCTAAGCTGTATGGCTATCCCCACTAAATTTCTACTGCCCCGTTTTTCTTCATTATGTCGTTCTTGCGGAGCCGGGCAGAAAATAACCTTGCATGTTTGCCGATTCGTCCAAATATTTTATTTTTGTATAAAATAAACAGTATCTCTTTTGAAACATTAAAATACGGTTTTCTGATATGTCGTATAAACCTTATTTCTTTCAGGCAGCCTTGGCGGCTGTGCTTCTTACGGGTTGCGCCACCGGCAACAAATCGGTAGTTCCCACAAATCTGCGCACCGAATATTTGGACAATCCAATAGGACTTGGCACGGACGAACCGCGTTTCACGTGGGAATATTCGGGTAACAACAAGAGTTTCATGCCTTCGAAGTATGAAATAAGGATAGGCACCGACCCCGGTAAACTCAATGCCTATGACAAAACTATGGCCATACGTCCGCATACCCGTTACTATTGGAACGTGACGGCGTGGGATGAATCGGGAAAACGTACAAAGACTTCGGAAACCGCATTTTTTGAAACAGGCAAGCTGAGCGGCAGCGATTGGTCGGCAAAATGGATTACCGACAACCATGACAAGGAATACGAGCCAGCACCGCTGTTCCGCAAACAGTTCAAGGCGGCCGGAAAAGTGGCCGATGCCCGTCTTTACATAGCTGCAGCGGGCTATTACGAGTGTTTCATAAACGGCAAACGGGTAGGGACAAACTACCTTGACCCGGGATACACGCATTTCGACAAGCGTATACTCTACGTAACGCATGACGTTACCCAGTTGCTCCAAACAGGCGACAACGCCATGGCCGTAGTACTCGGCAATGGCTGGTATAACGAGCAGTCTGTGGCGGTGTGGAATTTCCATGAGGCACGTTGGCGCAACCGCCCGCGCATGCTGTGCGAGCTGCGTATCACATATACCGACGGTTTCGTCGCAACAATATGCTCCGACGGCACATGGAAAACCTCTACCGGACCATATACGTACAATAACATATATAGCGGCGACCGTTTCGACGCACGCCTTGAAGAGAAGGGGTGGAAAGAACCGTCGTTCGACGACAGCCGTTGGCAGGCCGCCACGGTAACCGAAGCACCCGCGCCCCTGCTTGCCGCGCAGCAAATGCCCGGCATAAGGATTACGGAAGAGTTGCGGCCTGTGAGCATGAAAGCATTCGGCGACAGCGTATATGTCTTTTCGTTTGCAAAAAACATGTCCGGCTTGTGCCGCCTGAGAGTAAAAGGCGAAGCCGGCACGCATATCACGCTTAAGCATGGCGAGCTTTTGAAAGAAAACGGACGGCTCGAACAGGGAAACATCAATATTTATTACCGTCCGGTGAAAAAAGGAGAGATACTGCAGACCGACGAGTACACCCTGCGCGGAAACGGCGAGGAGGAGGTTTATGTCCCCTCCTTTTCGTATCATGGTTTCCAGCACGTCGAAGTGATTTGTTCCAAACCTGTTACGCTCACAACCGAGAGCCTCACCGCTTTGTTCATGCATACGGACATAGAGCCGGCAGGCAAGTTCGAATGCTCCAATACATTGCTTAACAAGATTTGGAATGCCACCATGCAGTCCTATCGCAGCAACCTGCACAGCATTCCTACCGACTGCCCGCAGCGCGAGAAAAACGGATGGACCGCAGACGCGCATGTGGCTGTAGACCTCGGACTGCTCGGTTTCGACGGAATTACTTTTTATGAGAAATGGATGGACGACATTATCGACAACCAGCGCGAAGGCATAGGAGACATAGCCGGAATAATACCTTCCAGCGGTTGGGGTTACGGCGAGTTCCCCGGCCCGGTGTGGGACGCCGTGATGTTTATCATACCTAATGCACTCTACAACTATTATGGCGAGAAACGCAGCATAGAGAAACTTTATCCCAGCATGTTGCGTTACCTCGATTACCTGAAGACGAAAGAAAAAGACGGCTTCCTGACTTTCGGCCTGAGCGACTGGGTGTTCTGGAAAGCACAGACAAACAACGAATATACTTCGACGGCTTATTATTATCTCGACTACAAGCTAATGGCACGCTTTGCCGCGTTGCTGGGCAAGGACGCTGCACCGTTCGAACACAAGGCCGCAGAACTGAAAAGCCGCATAAACGCCAAGTTCTTCAATCCCGAAACGGCAGCATACGCCGAAGGAACGCAGGCCGCGCAGGCGCTCGCACTTTACCTCGGGCTTGTGCCCGAAGGAAGGGAAAAGGATGTTGCGGCACGGCTGCACGAAATTGTTGCGGCAAACAATTATTTCCTCGATTTCGGCCTGATAGGCAGTAAAACCGTTCCCGCAATGCTTACACGCTACGGCTACGTTGAAGATGTTATGAAAATGGCAACCAAAACGGAAGCTCCTTCGTGGGGATATTGGGTAGAGACAAAAGGATATACAACTCTGGCCGAAACATGGACGTTGAAGCCGAACTTTGCCGACGCTTCGCTTAACCATGTGTTTATGGGAGATATTTCGGCCTGGATGATGAACAACCTTGCGGGAATAAATTTTGATGTCAACAAACCTGGGTTCAGGCATATACGGATTACCCCGCATTTTGTGAAAGACCTCGATTGGGCAAAAGGCGAGTACCGCTCGGTAATGGGACTTGTGTCGAGCAGCTGGAAACGCGAGAACGGAAAGGTGGTACTTACGGTATCCATACCCGAAGGAACGACGGGAGAAGTCTCAGTAGAGGGCCGCTCGTATCCACTTGTGTGCGGAACAAACACAATGTCGTTTTAAACCTTCCCGCTCAAGGCGCCTTACGGCGTAGAATACGTGCGTGTGTTTGTTTACAAATCAAGCACTGGCGGGGAATCGGGCGCATAAGTGCTTCGTATGCGCCATGCTTGCGGGTAAGCGTTGTTGAGTCGCGTTCCGACGTTGTTCGCGAATCCGAGCGGCACGCCGCGATAGGTTACAAGCACATACCCGCGCTGATATTGGCGTTCGGGGGTTAGGGTCTCGCCGCGCAAGTATTTTATGGCATTGGCATAGTCGGTTTCAACCTGTTCGAATGCCTTGCAATCAAGTTCCGTACTCATAGCCAGGCCTTGTGCCGGTGTGAAATCCGCATAGTTTCCCGTGTTCTTCTTTTTGTTGCGTCCGTCTTTTCCGAAATTTCGTTTGCCTTGCTTTTCAGTCGCCACCGGTATTCCGGCTGTGACGACGTTTAAATGCCGTTGCAGCAAGGCAAAGTCGCCGCAAAGTTCGTTACGGCGCGCGTAAATGGTAGAATCTTCGGCATAAAACCCGAAATCTTCGCTGTTTCTAAGGAAATGTGCAAAATCGCCGTTGACTTCGGGTTTGTTACGGCAGACTATTTTTTTCAAGTTGTCGGCAGCGGGGCATTCCTCTGCTTTTTTGCGCAGCAGTGCAAGGAAAAATCCCTCGCCTCGTGTGCGGTGGGGGAAAAAGTGGTACACATCGGCGTTGCCGCCTGCCATGTCGCCGGATATATTCCAACTGTCTTGCGTCTTTACCTGTACAATCTCGGCACCGAGTGTTTCGGCAATCCATTGCACATTGTCCTCGTCCTCGTGGCGGTTGAAAGTGCAAGTACTGTAAATGAGGAATCCGCCGCCGCGCAGGGCATTCCATACGCTGCTTATTATTTCGCGCTGGCGCATGGCGCAGTTCTCTACGGCCTTTGCGCTCCATTCTTCGCGGGCTTGCATGTCTTTTCGGAACATGCCCTCACCCGAGCACGGCACATCGGCCAGTATCAGGTCGAAGTAGCCTTCAAGGCCGGCAAATGCTTCTGGATAATTGCAGGTAACGGCTACATCAGGGTCTCCCCACTTAGTCATGTTTTCCGAAAGTATTGCGGTACGCTTGGCAACAGGCTCGTTAGATACCAGCAGGTCGCCTTTTTCCATCAAACCGCGCAGAAGGGTGGATTTTCCTCCCGGCGCGGCGCAAAGATCGAGCACACGGTGCAGCGGAAGCATGCTTTTGGCAGTCGTGAATGCCTGCTCCACGAACATCGAAGAAGGTTCCTCAACATAATACATTCCAGCATGTAGCAAGGGGTCGAATGTAAACTTGGGGCGGCTTTTCAGGTAATACCCGGCCTGCGACCATGGCACGCGTTCCGCCCCTGCAAGGTCCAGCAGTCCGGGGCGACTGGAGCATTTTGCCTCGTTTATGCGCACGCTTACTTCAGGCTCGCCGTCGAGAGCCGATTCAAGGCGCATGTATTCGTCGTTCCCAATGTCTTTGCGCATTTGAACGGAAAAATCTTCGGGGATGTTCATGTCTTATAGCGGCTTGTTTGGTTTGCAAAGTTAAATAAATCTTGCGTATGTCAGAAAAGGCAGCAGACTTCGGACGTGGCAGCGCGCATTTGGTACGTGCACAAAACGAAGTTCCGGAAAGCGAAAACTTTTGAAAAAAATCCGGGGGCCATTTTACCGGTCGCAAAAGCCTTTTGTAATGCGGGCTGAAATATATCTGAGATATTTTGAAATAGGTCAGACATATTTTGAATTATGTGCCTTGTATTTTTTATTTGCTCAGAGAGGTGTGAAAACTCTCCCGAAAAAGGCAGACAAAAACCGTCACGGCGCGTTGCATTCCCTTGCTTTGCGGTGTGTGTGGCACGAAAAAAGCCGCATTCATGCGAATGCGGCTTTTCTTTTACGGGTATGTGAGTTTGTTACTCTTCTTCTTTTGCCGGCGCCTGCTTGTAGTTGTCGATGTCGGCAGGAGTAACGTTTGCAATGTATGCAGCGTGCTTTGCTACCTCGGCTTCAACGTAGTTTACATATACATTGAGGCTCTTTTCGAACAGTTCCGGGGCTTTGCATGTGTCGCGCAGCAGGAGCTGTGCCATGATTATGTCGGCAGCCATTTCCATGAGGCGGCGCGAAACGAGGTCGAGGTATTCCTGGTCGCCCTGCTCGCGTGTTTTTGCTACGGCAGCCTCGTATGCGTCGGCCATTGCGTGTATGCGTGCTTTGATTGAAGCATATTTCTCGCAGGTGTCGAGAGCTTCGAACTCGCGTATAGTGTTAAGGTATGTGCCGTTGGTTACGTACCTTATAGCTGCAACGGTCTGCAACTGGGTTGTGCCTTCGTAAATGCTGGTGATACGTGCGTCGCGGTAGATTCGCTGGCAAGCATATTCGAGCATGAAGCCCGAACCTCCGTGAACCTGTATGCAGTCGTAGGCATTCTGGTTGGCATACTCGGAGTTCATACCCTTGGCAAGCGGAGTGAAGCTGTCGGCCAGGCGTGCGTATTTTTTCTGCTCCTGGCGTTCCTCGGGAGTGAGCTTGCGCGAACGTGCTATGTCGTCAAGGCTCTTGTATATGTCAACGTAACGCGATGTTTCGTAAAGAAGTGCACGTCCTGCGTCGAGTTTTGCCTTTATCGTAGCGAGCATGTCGTACACGGGAGCCATGTCGATAATGGCTTTGCCGAACTGGCGGCGGTCGGTTGCATAGGCAAGAGCTTCATTGTATGCAGCCTGGCTCAGGCCGACGCTCTGTGCTGCTATGCCCAAGCGTGCGCCGTTCATAAGGGCCATCACATATTTAATAAGGCCTAAACGACGTTCGCCGCAAAGCTCTGCGTGTGCGTTCTTGTATGTGAGCTCGCACGTGGGTGAGCCGTGGATACCGAGTTTGTTTTCTATGCGGCGCACATTTACTCCGCCCTGGCGTTTGTCGTAAATGAACATTGAGAGGCCGCGGCCGTCGTGTGTGCCTTCCTCGGAACGTGCGAGCACGAGGTGAATGTCGGCGTCGCCGTTGGTGATGAAGCGTTTTACACCGTTGAGAAGCCAGCAACCGTCTTTTTCGGAATATGTTGCGCGCAGCATTACGCTCTGCAGGTCACTGCCTGCGTCGGGCTCGGTAAGGTCCATCGACATGGTTTCTCCTTCGCATACGCGCGGAATGAAACGCTGGCGCTGGTCTTCATTACCGAACTCGTAAAGAGTTTCAATGCAATCCTGCAAGCTCCAGATGTTGCCGAAGCCTGCGTCACCGGCAGCGACGATTTCAGCGCACATCGTGTAAGGAGTAATGGGGAAGTTCAAACCGTTGTAACGGCGGGGCATTGTCATACCGTTCATTCCGGCAGCAACCATGGCCGCAAGGTTCTCTTTTGTTCCTGAAGCGTATTCAACACGTCCGTCCTTGTGGTGGGGACCTTCGGCGCCAACGATAGAGAGCACGCGGTTGTAGTTGTCTATGGCGTCGTTGTAATCAACGGGTGCATAATCGTAAGTTTCACGATCGGAAAAATCGCCTTCGCGCAATTCCACGATACGTTTCATCAGATCGTTTTCCAAATGGAACTTCAGTTCCGGCTTATCTGAATAGAAATTTGCCATTGCTTTATTACTTATTTTCTGAAAAAGGACTGATGTCCCCTGTTTACTTACTGTTTTCTTTGTAGTACTTAATCATTTTTGGAATGACATCCTCTACGGCTCCTATTATAACGTAGTCTGCTATGGAGTTGATAGGAGCGTCCGGGTCGGTGTTTATAGAGATTACGATTCCGCTCTCTTTCATTCCTGCTACGTGTTGTATGGCACCCGAAATGCCGCATGCGATATACACTTTGGGGCGAACAGTTACGCCTGTCTGGCCTATCTGCAAGTCGGAAGGGCAAAAGCCTGCGTCTACGGCAGCACGGCTTGCGCCTACCTCAGCATGGATTTCTTCTGCGAATTCGTAAAGAAGTTTGAAACCTTCTGCGCTTCCTACTCCGTAGCCGCCGGAAACAATTATGGAAGCCCCCTTGAGGTTGTTCTTGGCGCGCTCTACATGACGTTCCAATACTTTTACCACATAGTCGCTTTCGGGCACGAAATCTTCAACGTTTTCGTAAATTACGTTGCCTTTGTAATTGTCGTCCAACTTCTCCGATTTCATCACGCCGCTACGAACGGTAGCCATCTGGGGACGGTGGTCGGGGTTAACGATTGTGGCAACGATGTTTCCGCCGAAAGCGGGACGTATCTGGTAAAGGAGGTTCTTGTAGGTCTTTCCGTTTTTCTTGTCCTCATAGTCGCCTATTTCCAGAGCCGTGCAGTCGGCCGTAAGACCGCTCTTGCAGCTTGAAGAAACGCGCGGCCCCAGGTCTCGGCCTATTACCGTTGCGCCCATAAGGCATATTTGCGGCTTTTCCTGTTGGAAGAGTTTTACAAGAATAGAGGTATGCGGTTTTGAGGTATAAGGATAAAGTCCTTCGTGGTCGAAAACGTGTAGTATATCCACACCGTAGGGTAGGACCTGACTTTCAACCTTTCCTTTTATGCCGGTGCCGGCACATACAGCTTCCAATTGGACACCTAACTGATTGGCGAGTTTGCGCCCTTTTGTCAAAAGCTCAAGACTCACGTCCTCGACGGTTGTCTTATCTATTTCGCAGTATACAAAAACATTATTCATATTAAAACAGTCTTTATCCTATGGTGTGATTTGCGAGTAATTCTTTTATAAGTTCGTTTACGTCGTTGTCGGAGTCGGTTAACGTGCGGCTTTCTTTAGCTTTGAACACGATGTTCTGAACAGCCTTTACTTTCGTAGGAGAACCCGCAAGGCCGCATTGCTGCAAATCGCCGTCTACGTCAGCAACGGTCCATTGCGTAATATTAAGATATGGGTGTTTCTCATATTCTTCTGCATACGGAAGGTTGCCGTCGGCAGGGCGTTCTATCGGTGTCATGGCACGTTTGTACTTCATGACGAGTTTCGCGTTGCGCGGGCGGCATGGAGCAGCGTCACCATTCACTGTGAGCATTATAGGCAGCGGGGCTTTTACTTTTTCCGAACCGCCGTCGATGTGGCGCGTAACGATGATTTCATCGTTAGTGCATTCGTTTATATTGTTTACGTATGTAACTTGGTTCAAACCGAGTTTCTCTGCAACCTGCGGGCCTACCTGCGCGGTGTCGCCGTCTATGGCCTGGCGTCCGCCTATTATCAGGTCGCATTTGCCGAGCTTGCGTATAGCCATAGAAAGGGCGTAAGAAGTAGCCAGTGTGTCGGCACCGGCAAAAGCGCGGTCTGTGAGCAAAACGCCATTGTCAGCACCGCGGTAAAGCCCTTCGCGTATTATTTCTGTAGCGCGTGGAGGTCCCATGGTGATGATGGTTACCGTAGAACCAGGGTTTTTGTCTTTCAAGCGCAAGGCTTGTTCGAGCGCGTTCAGGTCTTCAGGATTGAAGATAGCCGGCAGTGCGGCGCGGTTTACGGTTCCTTCCGGAGTCATCGCGTCTTTGCCCACGTTGCGCGTGTCGGGCACTTGCTTAGCAAGCACTACTATTTTTAAACTCATAATATTATTATATAGGTTGAATTAAAGTTCGTTTCAGTTTTGGCTTGCAAAATTACTCATTTTGCTGAATACGACCAATTTTTGCCTGTATTTTTTGCACAAGGCCACTGCTTTTGAGCAATTGAATGAATTCGTTTTCAAAGTTAGGCGTGAACGTTTCCGAGCCGAGCATGCGCTCAATTTCTTGGACGTTCCAAAACTTTCCGCCTTGGGTTTCTTCGCTTGGCGTTATCAGTCCGTTATATATTGTGTAGTGAGAATATACGAGCTCGCGTTCGCGTGACGACGTGAATACGTACCGACCTAAAAACTCAGGCTTGAAGTCTGTTATCCCTAATTCTTCGCGTGTTTCCCTGCGCAATGCATGTCCGACCTCTTCGCCATAACCTATGTGCCCGCCCACTGCGGTATCCCATCGGCCGGGCTGTATGTCTTTCCACATGGGACGTTGCTGCAAGTATAATTCTCCCTTGCTGTTGAATACGTGCAGGTGAACCACGGGGTGAAGAAGCATGGAACCATTGTGGCAGTGTCCTCGCGTGGCCTGGCCTATAGTATTGCCGTTCTCGTCTACTACGGGGAAAAGTTCTTCTGCGTTGTCGTGCATGCTGTGTAGGTCTTGTCAGGGAATAAGTAAGGAGCTGTCGCCATAGCTAAGAAAACGGAATCCGTTTCCAAGCGCATAATCGTAAACTTTACGCCAGTTGTTGCCAATGAATGCCGAAACCAGCAACAGCAATGTGCTTTTGGGCTGGTGAAAGTTAGTTATCATTGCGTTTACGATGTGGTATTTATATCCTGGGGCAATTATTATTTGCGTGTTTGTGGTCAAAGCCCGCAGTTTGTTTTTTTTCAAATACCGCCTGATGTTGTCGAGTGATTCTATCACGCTAATGTGATTTGTGGCTTGGCGCTCGTATTCATAAGGAAACCATTGGCTCACCGCCAATTCGCTTTCTTCGGCTTCGGGGTTGCTTTCGAGCATGGCTCCTATGTAATAAAGGCTTTCCAGGGTTCTTACCGAAGTCGTGCCTACGGCTATACACCGGCCGCCGTGGGCTATGAGCTTCTCTATGCTTTCAAGGCTTACGCTTATGAATTCCTTGTGCATTTCATGTTTCCCTATAGTATCGCTCTTTACGGGTTTGAATGTCCCGGCTCCCACGTGCAGGGTTATCTCGTCGCGTTCTATGCCTTTCCTGTCTATTTCGCCAAACACTCGTTCGGTGAAATGAAGCCCGGCCGTAGGAGCGGCCACAGAGCCTTTTATCCTTGAATAGATAGTTTGGTATGTAGTGTTGTCGCTTTCTTCGGTGTTGCGGTTCAGGTATGGCGGAATGGGAAGTTCTCCTGCTGCTTCGAGTATTTCGGCAAAGGTAATGCCGCTGCCGCTCCATTTGAATTCCACTGTGTACGACGTAGGCTCTTCGCTTTTCACTTCGGCAGACAGTGTAACGCTTTGCCCTTTTATTGTGAGCGGGCGTTCGAGTAAGCCTTCTTTCCATTTCTTGCGGTTGCCAATAAGACACGACCACTGGCAGCTGCCTGTAGCCTGGAACATCTGTTCGTAATCGTGCGGAAGGTGCGGTTCGAGGCAGAAAATCTCAATCAGAGCACCGCTCGTCTTATGGAAGTGCAGGCGCGCCTGTATTACTCGGGTATTATTGAAAACCATCAGGCTTCCTTCGGGCAGGAAGTCGGCTATGTTGTAGAATTGCGTGTGGCTTACCTCACCTTTATTATATATGAGTAATTTCGAGGTGTCTCTTACTGCAACAGGATACTTTGCTATCCGTTCGTCGGGAAGGTTGTAGTTGTAATCTTCGATTCTTATTTCTCTGGGGTCAGTCATTTCCGGTAAATTTCGCCGCAAAATTACTCAATCCGCGTAAATGGAGCAAATGAGATTCACCGCCAGTCTTTCTTTTTCAGGTTCAGTTGCCAACTGTCGCGGTAGTTGAGTATCAGTTCGCCGTTCTCTTCAAATTCCAGGGGCAGCAGTATTGTTTTCGATTCTGGAAGCCCGGGGTCTAACCAACGGTCTCCCACATATATGTACTCCGTCTTGTTGCCTTTGCCTATGGTTAGCACGAATGTAGGGTGCGTGTCGTATGTTATGCCGTCGCCGAAAGGTTTGAGTTCGCTCCATGGGCCGGATATTTTATCGGCTGTTGCATAACATCCCTGGTTGGGCTCCCAACCTGTGCATGCCGACGAAAGCAGGTAATATTTGCCCCGGCGTTTGAATATCACCGGTGCTTCGCGCGACTGTCCGGGAAATAGTTTTGCTTCCAGGCCGGCAATGTCGAGGTAGTCGTCGGTAAGCCGGTAAAGCATTAGGTCTTTGTTGTCGTTTGCGGCCGAGAAGAAATACGCCGTGCCGTCATCGTCCACGTATGGGCCGCAGTCGCGCGACATGTTGCCCAGCGGGCGGAATCCTTTTACAAACTCGTAGTCGCCGTCAATCTTGTCGCATTTGAATACGGCCGCTTCGGCCGGAGCATATCCTTTGCCTTCATAGTGCAGCCAAACCACGTATTGCTTCGTTTTTTTGTTGTAAAGAATCTTCGGGCGTTCTATGAACCGCTCTCCGCTTTTGAGCTGGGGATTTGTGTTGGGAGTTATTATCTTGTGGAGGAACTTCCAGTCTTTGAGGTTGGTGGACGAATACAGGTTTACTCCGATTTCGCCCGAACGGTCTTCGCCTACCATATACCATGTTCTTCCTTTTTTCAGGAATCCTGCTCCGTGCGCCTGCACGGTATCACCTTTGGTGTCGTACCACAGACCGCCGTTCTCTATTGTAATCCAATCTTTCTTTGGTATTCCGTTTGCGAATACGAATACTGAGCCGTTGTCGTCTACTATCACGTTCTGCGCCGAAACCGCCATGAACGCCGGCAGCATTGCGGCGGCAGCAATTAATGATACTAAATTCTTTTTCATCGTAATAATCGTTGCCTTCATGTTACTTAAGGCAAAGGTAATCTTTTTATACCTTAACGGGCAGTGCGGGGTGCTATAATATTTGCGGTGGCTGTTTTTATATTTTTTTTTCAAGGGACAAGAAAAAATTATGTCAGACGTATTTTGAATTATGTCAGACATATTTTAAAATATCTCAGACATATTTTTCCCGATGTCGGGCGGCGGATTTTTGTGCTCGATTGCGGCATGGATTTTGCTGTGTTCCGGCCTTTTTGTTCACGGCCTGCAAAAACGAAAAAGCACCGCTTCTTTTGTTGAAACGGTGCTTGTGTTTTATTCGTGTGCTAACGAATATTCATCCTAAGTATTTCGTAAGAATGTTTATGTTCTCGTCGTCGCGTAGCCTGCGCAATGCGCGCTCTTTGATTTGACGTACCCTTTCGCGTGTGAGGTTCAGCGAATTGGCCACCTCTTCGGCTGTCATTTCGTTGCACCCGATTCCAAACAGCATTTTCAATACTGTTTGTTCGCGTTCCGAAAGCGTTCCCAGAGCTGCGTTCAAATCGGCCGACAGCGACTCTTTCTCCATGTTGTTGTCGGTGGTGGGGGCCGATTCGTCTGTCATGATGTCGATGAGCGAATTTGAATCGTCGTCCTGGAACGGGGCGTCTACAGAAACTTTCTTACCGTTGGTTCCCAATGCTTCCTGCACTTTAGCTTCG
>URSZ01000039.1 GCA_900550635.1 uncultured Prevotella sp.
TTCCGAGATTGCGCTGCGTGGTGCAGTAATTGCCTATATATCGTTCGTATTCGCCGGTACGGGTCTTTATATGTTCATGAACGGGTACGCTTTCCACGCCCGACCACCTGAGCCCCGCGGCTTCAATCTGCGTTTTACGCAGCAATATTTCGTCGATGCTCCACACTTCGCCGTTCGAAATGTGGTGCAGTGCAGTTATTATTCCGGTGGCACCGGCTTGTTTTATATCGGCCAGGCTCACCGGGTCGCTCGGCCCGTACCACCGGAATGTCTGTTCGCAGAGTATCATATCGAATAAGCGGTGAATCCTCCGTCTACAACGGCCACCGTACCCGTAACGAATTGCGACGCGTCACTTATTAGATAATGTATCGTGCCGCATATTTCTTCGGGATTGCCAAGGCGTCCCATCGGGGTGTGCCTTATGATGTCGTTGCCGCGTGTAGTGAACGAGCCGTCTTCGTTTGTGAGCAGCGTGCGGTTCTGTTCGGTAAGGAAGAATCCGGGTGCTATGGCGTTCACCCGTATTGCCGGCGAGAATTTTTTGGCCACTTCGGCAGCCATGAACTCCGTGTAGTTAGTCACCCCGGCTTTTGCCACGCCATATCCGGCCACCCGTGTGAGCGGCCTGAAAGCGGCCATCGAGGTAAAGTTTACTATCGCGCCCTTTCCCCTTTCGGCCATGGGTTTGAGAAACACCTGCGTAGGCAGCACTGTTCCGATAAGGTTCAGGTCGAGCACTTTTTTGAAATCCTCGGTATCGATGTCGAAAATTGTGCTTCCGGGAGGAATCGTCGCGCCGGGCATATTGCCTCCCGCCGCATTGAGCAGCGCGTCCACCTGTCCGAATTTCGCCATTATGGTTTTGAGATTATGTTCCAAACGTTTGCGATTCATCACGTCGGTTTCGAGAAACATTGCCCTGCCGCCGGATGTCCTTATACAGTTCACTATATCTTCTCCAATGCCGCTGTTGCGCCCCATTATAACTACTACAGCTCCCTGTTCTGCCAGATAAGCCGCCACGTGTCTTCCCAATATACCGGTGCCTCCGGTAATTACGATTACTTTCTTCGTAATGTCAAACAGTTTTTTCATTTTCATACGTTTTTAGGTATTGTCAACGCTGCACCCTGCCCGAAGCATTTCCCCGGGCGAGTGCTTCCACTTCGTTCTCGCTTACGAGGTTCACGTCGCCGTCTATGGTATGTTTCAATGCCGATGCCGCGACGGCGAATTCGAGGGCTTCGTCTTGCGATGTCTTAGTAAGCAGGCCGTGAATCAGTGCGGCGGCAAACGAGTCGCCGCCCCCCACGCGGTCCACTATCGGGAGAATGTCGTAGCGGCGCGATTCATAGAACCTGCCGCCGTCGAAGATCATGGCTTTCCAGCCGTTGTGCGAAGCCGAGAGCGACTCGCGCAGCGTTGAAGCCACATATTTGAAACCGAACTCTCCGGCCATGGCCTTGAAGATAGCCTTGTACCCCTGTGCGTCGGTGCGTCCGCCGGTCACATCCGAGTCGGGTTTGAAGCCGAGGGACAGCTCGGCGTCCTCTTCATTGCCTATGCACACGTCCACATATTCCATGAGCGGGCGCATTACGCTCTGTGCCTTTTCGGCAGTCCACAGTTTGCGGCGGAAGTTAAGGTCGCACGATACGGTTACCCCGTGTCGTTTGGCGGCCCGGCACGCAAGCGCCGTAAGCCGCGCCGCGCTGTCGGATATGGCCGGAGTTATGCCCGTCCAGTGGAACCAGCGCGCCCCTTTCATTATTTCGTCGAAATCGAAATCCTCTTCCGAGGCCTCCGCCATGGACGAATGCGCGCGGTCGTACACCACCTTGCTCGGACGCATGGCCGAGCCGCGCTCCATATAATATATGCCTATCCGCTCCCCGCCGCGCGTTATATAGCGCGTGTTTACTCCATAGCGGCGCAGCGAGTTTACAGCCGCCTGCCCTATTTCGTTGTCGGGGAGCTTGGTCACGAAACAGGCGTCATGCCCGAACGAGGCCAGGCTTACCGCCACGTTTGCCTCTCCGCCGCCATATACGGCGTCAAAGCTGCCGGCCTGCACGAAACGCAGGTTGCCCGGAGGTGACAGTCGCAGCATTATTTCGCCCATTGTGATTATTTTGTCACTCATTTTCAGTTGTTTTATGCCATTGGCAGAATGTTATATACTTATTCCAAAGGTATGGAATATATATATAAAAAGCAAGCGTGCCGCTACTTTTTTTATCATTATTTTTTTATATTTTTTATTACGTGTTATGGTTTTTTCGCACTCTTGCATGCCTTGTCCGAAAACCGCACCGGCAGGGCGTTACGTCCCAGTTAGAGCAAATAAAAAATATGTCTGAGATATTTTGAAATATGTCAGACATATTTCGAATTATGTCCGACCTATTTTTCCGGAGGTCCGGAAACCGGTTTCCGAAAGGCAGGCGCGGTGTAAGAAACCGTTAATCGGGATTAGCATTATTTAACTATTTCCTCGCGCAAGGTTTCGGGCATACGGGGATTTTAATGGTGAAGTAAAAATTGCGAAAACACATATACGAAATGAAAAAGCTGAAAAACCTGTTGGCAGTAGCGGCCATTGTGCTGTCGTCCTCGCTGTTCCAGTCGTGCGGCACCGACGAGGACTATTACTACATTCTGCCCAACTATCCCAACGCCCTCGTTACCGTAAAGAACGCGGCCGACAGCACGATATTCCTGCAACTCGACGACTTTACCACCGTATATCCAGTAAACGTAAGAGAGTCCCCTTATGGCGGCAAGGAAGTGCGGGCGCTTGTTAACTTCACCCCGTGCAACGCCGACCCGCACGGGCACAACGGGGCAGTGTTCATAAACTGGATGGACAGTATCCTGACCAAGCCGGCCGTGCCCGGCACCGGCAGTGAGAGCGACGACGAATACGGCAGCGACCCCGTCGAGATAGTGAACGACTGGGTAACGATAGCCGAAGATGGCTACCTCACGCTGCGCTTCCGCACAAAATGGGGCAATTCGGGCATAGCCCACCGGGTGAACCTGCTAACGGGCGTAAATCCCGACGACCCTTACGAGGTGGAGTTCCGGCATGACGCCGAAGGCGACGACGAAAGAAAGTGGGGCGACGGCCTCGTGGCCTTCAGCCTCAAGGACCTGCCCGACACCGAAGGCAAGACCGTGACCCTGAAACTGCGCTGGCAGTCATACAGCGGCATGAAACAGGCCAATTTCAAATTTTGCAGCCGCAAAACCACCGAAAGCGCCAACCTGCTGCACGGAAGCCCCAAATTCGTGACCGAAATAGAATAAAAACTTCGTCCGCACGGCAGGAATATTTTGCGAGAGCCGGAATAATAGCTACATTTCGGCCCGGAAACCGGAAATACGGGCAACCCTCTTCCGGATTCCTCCCTACATACGTCGGAAATGACCAACAGCGAGAAAAACCATGAACAACAGACGGCCTTGCTCGTAAGCCAAGGAAACCCCGCCGCAATGAAGGAACTTTATTGCGCGACCGCGGAGTACCTTACGGCCGTATGCGCACGATACATATCCGACGACGAGGACGTAAAAGACATACTGCAGGACAGCTACGTGAAGATATTCACCTCGGCAGGCAAGTTCGAATACCGCGGCGAGGGTTCGCTGCGCGCGTGGATGACGAGAATAGTGGTGAACGAGTCGCTCAAGTTCCTGAAACGCACCGAAAAAAGCGGAATCCTGCAATACGGCGACAGTATTCCCGACGTGGCCGACGACAGCGAGCCCGACGTTGCCGGCATTCCTGCCGCACGCCTGCACGAAATGATACGCGCACTGCCCGCAGGCTATCGCACGGTGTTCAACCTCTACGTGTTCGAACACAAAAGCCACAAAGAAATAGCCGCCATGCTCGGCATAAGCGAAAACACCTCGGCCTCGCAGCTGCACCGCGCAAAAGACATGCTCGCAAAAAAGATAAGAAACTACAATTCCGCAGACCATGAACGAACAATGGATTAAAGACCTACAGGAAAAGCTCGACGGCTACGGCAAGCCCGCCCCGCAAGGACTGTGGAACGACATAAGCAACGCCATGGCCCGGCAGCAGCCGCGCAAAACGGTCATGCCCCTTAGGCGCAAGGTTGCCATGTGGTCTGCAGGACTCGTGGCAGCCGCGGCAATAACCCTCGCCATAGTAATAGGCGACCTCCTGCCCGGCATGTTTAAATACGGCACGGAAAAAACAGAACAAACCGCAGCGCACGCAAAAGAAAATAAAACTCCGGCAACAACAAGGGAATCACTCCCGGAAACTATGGAAAACGCAGAGGCTTACGTCCCGCGCAAGCGGGACAAAGCCGTTATGCCGGCACAGGCCGCCCGTCCCGCAATGCTTGCCGTCATGGCTGAAAGCGTTGCGGCTGCGGCCGCACCGGCCGACAGCGCCACGGTGTGCCATGAAAAGGCGGACGCTCCCGTTGCCGCCCCAGCAGCAAGCAGGAAAAGGCTTGCCGCCGCGCGGAAAAGCACAGCGCAAAGCCTTGCCGCCACGCAAAGCAGCGCGCAGGCAACGGTCGGCAAGCACAATGAAAACCGGATAAGCGTGAGCATATCGGCGGCCAACCTGTTCGAGACAAACAAAACCAACCGCGGCTATGGCACATTGCGCACCGGCACCGTATTCCACAGCTCTTCACACGAAGTAAAGGCGGCAAGCACATCGCCCATGGCACGGATTCTCGCGGCCAACAGCAACGAAGAAGTCAACACGCGGAAAAAACACAAACTGCCGATAAAAGCAGGGCTCTCGGTGAGATATAAAATCACGCCGCGCCTGAGCCTGGAAAGCGGCGTAACCTACAGCTACCTGTCGTCGGAACTTACGGCCGGCAGCAAAGGAAACCGGTACGAAACCGACCAGACACTGCAATACATAGGCATACCGCTGAAAGTAAACTACAGCCTATGGGGAAACAGATACTGGGACGTGTACGTGTCTGCCGGCGGGGAAGTGGAGAAATGCGTGGCCGGAAAATCCGAGACAAACTACGTGGTGGACGGCAAAAAAGTATCCACCGACCACGAAGACGTGAAAGTAAAACCCTTGCAATGCTCGCTGAACGCCGCGGCCGGACTGCAGTTCAACATCCTGCCCAACCTGGGCGTTTACGCCGAGCCGGGCGTGGGATATTACTTCAACAACGGCAGCAAGGTGGAGACAATATACAAGGAAAAGCCCTTCAACTTCAACCTCAAGGCCGGGCTGAGACTTTCGTTCTGACAAGGCAGCCATTACCGCAACACACCAATGCAGACAAGCGGCGACGCGGAAAACGTGACCCGGAAACGGCTTTTCGTACACTAAAAAATGAAAACTGATTTTCAGTGCGTTTACCCCACATGGGAGCAAATAAAAAATATGTCTGACCTATTTCGAAATATGTCTGACATATTTTAAAATACAAGGCACATATTTTTCCTCCCCTGAAAACCCGCCTCAAAACCCCGCCGAAAACACAGACAAAAAGCAGACAGCACTTTTGTCCCAAGCACCCCCCCATCTTTTTAGTCCGTGCAAATAAAAAAACTACTCCCGGCAGCATGTAAACTGTCGGGAGTAGCCTTGTACCCAGACCCGGTACAAGGCATAGAAATCATAGGAAAATAAAAGAATTTATCTTCCTTATTATCAGCCATTTGTATATTTCTTATTTTCTCCATTTTTGCCATATTTTGCCCATTTTTCGTCATTAAGTACACTTTTAGTACACTTTGAAATTTCATTTTCTTTTGTACCTTTGCAATATCGGAAAACAAAAGAAAATCAACTATTTAGCGTAATCACCCGGTTATGGTACCTAAATCGGGATAAAACCTCTAAACAATGGCAAAGTTAGAAAATAAAACGAAAGAAAACCCTAAATTGGAGCAAAACAGGCTGTCGGACGGCAGAATCAGCCTGTATCTGGAGTATTATTTGGGTAGAGAGGAAAAGCCCGTGTTGGATGAAAACGGTAATCAGGTGTATTATGAAAGCGGTAAGATGCGGGGAAAGCCGAAGTTCGCCGTCAAGCATCACAGGCGAAAAGAGAACCTCAGCCTGTATCTGATAGAGAAGCCACGTACCCCTGCGGAACGCCAGCAGAACAAGGAAACACTGGAGCTTGCTGTAAAAATACGTGCCGAACGTGAACAGGAGTTTAAGGAAAGTATGTTGGGCTATCGCCTGAAAAAAGACCGGAACGTGAATTTCTTGGATTATTTTCAAGCCTATATCAATGACTATACCAAGAAAGACATTCGGATGGTGCAAATCGCCCTAAGCCGTTTCAAGGACTTTTTGAAGGAGCATTACCCGATGCACGAGTTCGGCATCAAGCCGGAACTTATCACGAAGGACATGATGGAACAGTTCGTAGCTTATCTGCAATCCCGGAGCGTGGGCGAAGGGGCTAAAAGCATCTTCCAGCGTTTCAAGAAGGTTATCCACTATGCGATTGACCACGATGTGATGCTGAAAGACCCCTGCAAAGGCGTTACCTGCAAGGCGGATAGCCAGATACTACGCAAGGACGTGCTTTCGCCGGAAGAAATCCAGCGGTTGATTGCGTGCCATTATGACAACGAGAACCCCAACGTAAGGCGTGCGTTTATCTTTTGCCTGTATTGTGGCTTGCGCTTCTGTGATGTGAAAGACCTTACCTATAAGAATATCGACTACGCTAATAAGCTGCTAAAATTTGAGCAGAACAAGACCAAAGGTCATTCCGCCAGTAGCGGTGTGGTCATTCCGCTCAATGACGGTCTTCTTTCGCTTGTGGGAGAACCGCCGGCAGACGGTAACAAAGACGCTCTCATCTTCAACCTGCCTTCGTATGAAAGTTGCTGCAAATCCGTCAAGCGTTGGGTGAAAAGAGCCGGGATAGATAAGCACATAAGCTGGCATTGCGCCCGTCACTCATTCGCCGTGAATATCCTCAACAATGGGGCGAACATCAAGACGGTTGCCAGCCTGCTCGGGCATAGCGGACTGAAACATACGGAGAAATACACCCGTGCGGTGGATAAATTGAAAGAGGAGGCGATAAACAGCCTGCCGGAATTAAAGTTTTAACCATAAAAGACTTACCTTTGCAATTATGGACTTTGAAGCATTAGTAAAACATATCAGCACGATACAACGCACGTTGCAGGCGCAAGCCGCACACGCTGTAAACCTCGCCCTGACTGCCCGCAATTGGCTCATGGGCTGCTATATCGTGGAGTTTGAGCAAAACGGTGAAGACCGTGCCGCATACGGCGAACAACTGTTGAAGAAACTGGAACAGCGGTTGAATGTCAAAGGACTGAACGAGCGCAGGTTTCGTGAGTTCCGGCGGCTATACCTTGTTTATCCGCAACTGAAAGAGCCTATCGCACAATACATATTGGCAGGAAGCGAAATTCGGCACACACTGTCCGCCGAATTCACAGACCCAATTCGGCACACGGTGAGTGCCGAATTACAATCCGTTAATAATCAACCAAGTGAATGGAATACACAAGCTGATAGATTATTTGAAAGATTACCGTATTCTCATTTAAAGTTTATTTCTAAAATAGAAAATCCGGTCAAACGTGCTTTCTATGAAATGGAAGCAATAAGGGGTTGTTGGTCAGCAAGAGAACTGGAGCGGCAAATCAATTCCCTCTATTACGAGCGCAGCGGATTGTCGAAAAACAAAGAAGCCTTATCTGCTTTGGTGCAACGGCAAGCCATGCCGCTGCAGCCCAAAGACATTATTAACACGCCCGTTACGTTGGAGTTCTTGGGATTGAACGACCGTGCTTTGGTAACGGAAAACGACTTGGAGCAATCCATTCTGGACAACCTGCAACGCTTCCTGTTGGAAATGGGACATGGCTTCTGCTTCGAAGCACGCCAAAAGAGAATCCTGATAGACGGGGATTATTTCTTTGCCGACCTCGTGTTTTACCACCGCATTTTGAAATGCCATGTCATCGTGGAATTGAAGATAGACAAGTTCCGCCACGAATACGCTTCGCAATTGAACCTATATCTTAACTACTTCAAGGCGGAAGTGATGCAACCCGACGACAATCCGCCTGTCGGCATCCTGCTTTGCACCGAGAAGGGCGACACGTTGGTAAAATACGCCACTGCCGGATTAGACCCGAACATCTTCGTGCAAAAGTATATGATAGAACTTCCCACTGAAGAGGAAATTAAGAAGTTCATTTCAACTGCAAACTATTAGCAATAAAAAACACTACTGGCGAAAAGAAGGAAAGCCATTCTTTCTCTTTTCGCCAGCACGTTTATTACTGCCAACAAGAATAGGTTTAGGTTAGTTTGGATGTATATACAAAAGACAGAACTAAACCGTAAATGCAGACGATAATTATAGCAAGTCACTTATGATACATTCTGTTCTTCCAAGACTATATTAGCATCATTATCGCATTTTTCAGGCTTAATCCGCTCTATACGACGAATATGTTTTGCCCTATTAGCTATAATTAACGGTACACGCTCGACAACAACAACCGATGTGTCAAGCCCCAACGCACTCGGTTCTCCAATGCCTATCTTTCTAATTAAGGCATAAAGGCTCATCAGCAAATTTTGTCGGCGGTTACGGGAATCTTCAGGATAATATATCCGGTGGATAATAATAAAGCGAAAATCACCCGGTATGCCATTCTTATGCAATGAAGGATAAGAGCTTGTTAGTTCTACTTCACCATCCGCAACAAGGTCATCAACTACTTGTCGTAAATAAAGGCTCACGCGCGGTTCTATACGAAAACCTATACGCATGGTTATACTAAACAATGTCCCTTTTATTAATGTGGAACAATTATATTCAAGTGTGTCTGGTGTATCCACAAATTCAAGGTTAATAAGCCAATAATGATCTGCCCGTTTAGGCTGCTTATTAATTATGGAATACAACAATTTATCGTCCACACAACCTTCTTTGTCTGCATGATTCACATAGACAAGATTAGAAGCATATTTGGATATGCTTTCGTCCGCCTTAATATCAGAAATAATGTTGTAGTATTCACTTAACCGTTTGGAAGACATATGTTTTCGACGAATTTTGTTGGCACTTACCCATACAAACATGATAAAACATAATAATCCACCTATTAACAGCGTAAACCAACCTCCGACCATAAATTTGGACAGGTTTGCAGCAAGGAAAATACCTTCAATAACACAATATCCGCCGACAAACAGTATTGATAGAATGCGTGGAATGTTATGCATATGCAAATAGAATCCCAACAACAATGTTGTCATCAACATTGTAATAGTTATGGCAAGTCCATAAGCGGCTTCCATGTGGGTGGAATCTCGAAACAACAATATAGTAAATATTACTCCAATATACATTACAAGGTTTACCATTGGAATAAATGACTGACCTTTTACGTTGGTAGGGTGCTTAATACGCATACGAGGCCAGAAATTCAAGTTCATAGCTTCACTCAATATGGAAAATGAACCGCTTATTAGAGCTTGGCTCGCAACAATAGCTGCCCCGGTAGCCATTGCTATGGAAAACAACAGTATTTCTTGTGGCATGATTGAATAAAATGGGTTCACTGTACCTTCTGCACTTTCCGGATGATGCAATACCCACGCTCCTTGCCCCAAATAATTTAGAATAAGCATCACCTTTACAAATATCCAACTGACCGTAATATTTCGTCTGCCACAGTGCCCTAAATCAGAGTATAAGGCTTCTGCACCAGTGGTACACAAGAAAACGGCACCCAATATCAGAAACCAGTGGGGGGATTCCACTAATAACCGTATGGCATAGTAAGGATTGAATGCCTTGAATACTTGAGGATAGGAAGTCAGACTGATAGCTCCGGCGATTCCAAGAAGCAGGAACCAAAGTAGCATAAATATGCCAAATGACCGTCCTATATTTTCTGTACCAAAACGCTGAACGAAAAATATAATGGTAATAATGGTCAGTGTAATAGGAATCACAGGCAGATGCGGACTGATACTTTCAAGTCCTTCTATGGCAGTTGTGACCGTAATGGCTGGAGTGATAATACCATCAGCAAGCAAAGTGCTCGCACCGATAATGGCAATGATGTAAATCCACCTTCTTCTGTGGCGGCGTAAAAGGGCATAAAGCGCAAGTATGCCACCCTCCCCGTTATTGTCGGCACGGAGAGCCACCAGCACATATTTCACCGTAGTCTGAAGAGTAAGCGTCCATATGATACAAGACAATGCGCCTAAAACATAATTTTCATCAAGAGCTTCTCCAGTATGAATGATGGCTTTCATAACATAGAGTGGCGATGTTCCAATGTCACCAAAAACAATACCCAATGTGATGAGTAACCCGGCAAATCCAAGTTTATGTTGAATATTGCCTTCTTTTGATAAGTTTGCCATAAAAAGTAGTTTTTTGTTCTACATATATTTGTTTTCCATTGGGTTACAAAGATAAGGGATGGATACCGTTTTCAAAGCAAACAAAAGCAGGAGAAAAGAAGAAATATGCAGCATCTTTGTTAATAAAGCATAAATATAAGGTTGCTAAAACGGCGAAAGTACTCTTTCTTTTTCTTTTCGTCAGGAAGTACACTTTTAGTACGCCCGATAAAAAGAAAAAACCTTGATAATCAGTTGTTTATCAAGGGTTTGAAGTACCCGGAGCCGGGGTCGAACCGGCACGGATTGCTCCACTGGTGTTTGAGACCAGCGCGTCTACCGATTCCGCCATCCGGGCAAACGTAAAACGCGCCAAAATGCGCTAAAGTGGTGCAAAGATAAACTTAAAATCTGACATTTCCAAAAGCATGTGAATTTTTCATTTATTTGCACTGTATTTTTATTGCGGAGTTGTTTTTTATCATATCTTCGTAGTTGGAATTGTTGTGCAAGTAAAATATAAATAATCATGAGTAAAGACTATTGTGTAATATTGGCAGGAGGTACGGGCAGGAGGCTTTGGCCTGCAAGCGGCAAGGCGCTGCCCAAGCAGTTTGTCGACATATTCGGCATAGGAAGCACTTTACTTCAGCTCACATACGAACGTTTTGCGCGTTTCATCGAGCCGGATCATATTTATGTTTCTACGTTTGTAGACTATATCGACATAGTGGAGCGCCAGCTTCCCGACCTTCCGCGCCGCCACATCCTGGCCGAACCCGTAAGGCTCGGAACCGCGCCCGCCGTTGCCTGGGCAAACAGCCACATAATATATAAGGAGCCCGACGCAAGGGTTGTAGTGTCGCCGGCCGACCAATACATCCTGCGCAGCGACGTTTTCGAGAGCAACGTTCGCCACGCGCTCGATTTCGTGGCAAACAACGACGTGTTTGTGGCCATGGGAGTGCGCCCCACGGTGCCGGCCACCGAATACGGTTATATCCAAATGGCACACCAGCCCGACGAGCACGGACTGGCGCCGGTAAAGTCGTTCACCGAAAAGCCAGATGAGAACTTTGCGCGCATTTTCGTAGAAAGCGGGGAGTTCCTGTGGAACACCGGACTTTACCTGTGGAACGCCAAGACCATGCAAAACTCGGTTGCAGAGCTTATACCCAACATCGTCCCACACATAGACGAGTTCATAAACCTCTCGCGCGAGGAAGAACAGGACTTCGTGAACAAGTACTACCCCTCGAACCTGTATCTTTCAATCGACAAGGTTATACTCGAGCGGAGCGAGAACGTATATGTAGGCTGCTGCTCGTTCGGCTGGGCAGACCTCGGCACATGGGACAGCCTCTACGGCATATCCGACAAGGACGACAAGGGCAACGTAACCCTTGCAACACGCACCATAATGCACGATTGCAGCAATAACGTCATAAAACTCCCGCCCGGCCGCGTGGCAATAATCGAGGGGCTCGAGGGGTACATCGTTGCCGAAAGCGACAAGGCGCTGCTCATCTGCAAACGAGGCGACACCAACCGCGTGCGGCTGCTCGCAAACGAGGCGCAGGAGAAACTCGGCGAGGAATTCGCATAGAAAAACGCATTTTTCGCCGAAAAAAGAAAAGTTTTTCGCTTTACGTTTGCGCATTTCAAACAAAATGCGTAATTTTGCGACGCTTTTAAGGCAAAACGCATAAAAAGCGCCGGACTTGTAGCTCAGTTGGTTAGAGCAACAGACTCATAATCTGGAGGTCGTAGGTTCAAGCCCTACCTGGTCCACGTTGGAAAAAGCACTTACGAGAAATCGCAAGTGTTTTTTCTTTTATTGGTGACCTTCAGGTGACCTTTTTGAGGCGAAACTCTGTAATAATGGCCTTTTGCAATTCCATGAAATTACAGAGAGTTTTTATAGATTTTTAAATAGAAAGAGTGGTTAAATCTGGTTTTTTAAATAAATCACTGCGATTAGTCGTGCAAGGAATAAGATGAGACCGTAATAACTTCGTCAAGGAATTTCTTACTACTGCTGAAAATCAATATTATATACAGTCCAAGAAACAAGCCGGGTACATTAACTCCCGGAAAACAACTTAAAGATGGTGACAAGGGTTCGATTATTTCAATTTCCTGACTATCTCCCTACATTCTTTCTCGATGGTATTGAAGCAGGTGTAATATACCTGTGCTGACTGATAGTGAGGATCCGGGAGGTCTGAAGATTCTCCGAAACAAATGTCGTTAAATAATGCGATACAATTCCAATGTGATGGATCCAATAACCGTATCACTTCGGTCTTATGTTGCCTTGTCATAACAATGATTCGGTCTGCTGCATTAACCAATTCCGCAGTTATCATCACAGCCTTACCACCCATCGAATATCCATGCTCCGCCGCTATTTGACACATGATTCCTTCACGTTCTTGTCCGTATGGAACATCTGTTCCACATGACGACACCTCAATGTCCTCAAGATTCTTTTCTTGAATCATTTTTCTCAAAATGACCTCGGCAACTGCCGAGCGGCTTGCATTACCAGTACACACAAATACGATTTTCATTGGAGCGAATTTATTTATAAAATGAATATGTTACATTCCAGCCGGATCAACTTTTTGTTTTGAGCAATTGACAAGGAGAGAAGCCACTATGAAAAATATTCCCGTGCATACTACACCCGTCCAACTGAAATGCTCCCAAGACAAGCCTGAGACAAAAGTTCCGGCAGAACCGCCCAAGAAGTAAATGGTCATATAAACGGTATTGACCCGGTTGATGGCGGATGCATCGAGGGCGACCACGCTGGTCTGATTGGACAGATGGATGCATTGCATTCCTGCATCAATCAACAGGATAGCGACTATCATCCACACATAGCTGGAATTCCCCCAAAATGCCAAGAACCATGCAGCCAATACCACACATCCTCCGACAATAGAGAAAAACCTTGCGCCATACTTTTGGATATAGCCGCTGATGAAAACCACCGTGGATGCACCTGCCAGTCCGCACAAACCGAGTGCGCCGATAATATCGTCACTCGCGAAGAAAGGCTCTTGCTTCATTCGGAAAGCAAGACAACTCCATAAAGCGAAGAACGAGCCATAAGCCAACGCCGCCCTCAAAGAAGCGATACGCAAGTACGGATATTGGGATAACAGGTGCAACAGGGATTTCATCAAACCCGCATAATTTTCTTGTGAACGGACAGGCAACGCGGGCAACATCTTGTGAATCATCAGGAAGCATCCGAACATGAAAAAGCAAGCCACGAAATAGACGGAACGCCATCCCCATGCATCAGCGAGAAAGCCACTGAATACCCGTGAACCAAGAATGCCTATGAGCAGGCAGGACTGTATAATCCCCACGTTGCGCACCTTGTGTGCGGGCGCTGAATGATAAGACACCAACGGGATGAAGAACTGCGGCATGACCGAAGACGCTCCGGCAAGCAAGGAGGCAACCCATACCCAATGGATGTTCGGGGCAAGGGCTATGACAAGCAAGGCACACGCGGAAACGATATAATTGGTCAATATCAGTCTCTTCCGTGAAACCAAATCACCAAGCGGAATGACAAACACAAGTCCGACTACATAACCTATCTGGGTCAATGTCGCAACCATGCTGGCAGAAAAGTCGCTTACCCCAAAATCCTTTGCCATGCTGCCCAACAAAGGCTGGTTGTAGTAGCAGTTGGCAACGGAAAGCCCGGTAGCGACTGCCATCAGAGCCAGCAGAGGTGCCGGAATGCCGTGGTTTTCTCTCAATTCATATTTCATCATTTATTCCTCCTTTCAGTAGGAAACGATTTTCAATCCAATCAAGGAGGCAATGAGCATGAACAGGAAGAAAAGCCGTATGGGAGTGGCCGGCTCTTTGAAAACGAATATCCCAATCAAGACCGTGCCGACCGCTCCGATTCCCGTCCAAATGGCGTACGCAGTTCCCAAAGGCAAAGTCTGTACTGCTTTGGCAAGCAAAGCCATGCTCAGTACGGTAGAGGCAAGGAAACCGCTTCCCCACAAATAAAATTCAACTCCTGATGCCGCTCTCGTTTTCCCTAAACAGAATGTGAGGCTCACCTCAAACAATCCTGCCAATAATAAGATTATCCAATTCATACCTATGATTTATTAAATTCGGGCGCAAAAATAAATAAGCAATCCCTAATAGCTTTTTGCATTTGGCAAAAACAGATTTTTCATTTGACAAAAAACATCTGTTTATTCTCGTTTCCGTATGCTATTTTATAATTTTGCACACTAACAACAGCAATGAACTATGGATATAAAGGAAATCATCAACCAAAGATATGTCATGCCGGACGCATCTTTGGACAGGTTGCGACAATGCCTGACGGAAGTCTCATATCCCAAAGGATTCCGAGTATTGGAATGCGGCAAGGTGGAGAAAGACATCTTTTTCATTAAACAAGGTATTGTCCGTGCCTATACTTCGGTGGATGGGAAAGAAATTACTTTTTGGGTCGGCAAAGAGGGAGCGACCCTTGTTTCTATGAAAGGCTATGTAAATGACGAGCCGGGATATGAAACAATGGAATTGATGGAAGATTCCGTCTTATATGTATTGAAAAGGAAAAAACTGAAAGAGTTGTTTTCGGAAGACTTACACATCGCCAATTGGGGACGGCGTTATGCGGAGATGGAGCTGCTTGCCACTGAGGAACGGCTGATTTCTATGTTGTCCGCTATCGCTTCGGAACGGTATAAGGAGCTATTGGAGAAAGAACCAGATTTGTTACAGCGATTGCCGCTGGGAAGTATCGCCACCTATTTAGGCATCACGCAGGCAAGTCTGAGCAGGATTAGGGCACAAATAAAGTGACGTTTATCTTTTATTCCAGCTGGAAGGAATGGATGCAAAACCTTGAAAGTGAAGCAACCTACGTATTTATAAATTTGTAGAGGACAACATGATGGAAATAAAAAAGATTAATCACGATTTTTCAGTGTGCAAAGTAGCGGATTATTCGCTTGTAAACTTAAATGCGGAATACTGTTTCATCGGGAAAACAGATGAAGAAAAATCCTTGGTATGCATTACCGGCGATGTTCCGGCCAATGTCACTCAACGTGATGATGGGTGGAAAGGTTTTCGTATTCAAGGGATTTTAGATTTTTCTTTGATTGGCATCCTATCTAAAATTGCAGAGATTTTGGCCCAAAACAGCATTTCGATTTTTGCGATTTCAACTTATAACACGGACTATGTTTTGATAAAAAAGGAGAATTATCAAAAGGGACTGAATATTCTCAAACACTCAGGTTATAAAATTGTAGAGTGACAACTTGGCCTTCTGTTCTTCTGGAAACCGTTCTTCTGCTTCAATCCGCTTAGAAACGGTTTTCAGCTCTCTTTGGAAAAGTCGCGTGGCTTTTCCACCATTGTCCAGTTCCAAATAGCAATACAAGCAGCAGGCAGACACATTCCCATCTTTTATGGCATTGGAGAATTTGTCAATCAACTCATCGGTAGTAACCCCTTCTTCTGTGGTCATTATCTCCAGGATTATGCTTTGTAACTTGTTTGTCTCATCATCTATCTGTTTACTGTAGTTATCGCACAACAGGTTCTTTAAGATTGATTGAATCTTACTCTTAAAGTCTGTATAGATTTCTCGATTCGCTTCAAGCCATTCCTGCATTTCCGATTGACTGGGATAGTTATCATGGTGAAGTTCCTTCATATCATCATCCATATAAACAGTTTTGCTAAATGGTTAATCTTTGAGACATGCCAAAGGAATCACTTTAACTCCATCAGGACGAGAGTATGCCATTGTTCCACCCGTAATCACAATAAGCAAGTCTGGCTCCCGAATAGGCACCTGCTTCTCCGTCTTATTGTGTTCCTGTATCAACCTTTTGAGTTCCAGTAGATGTTTTGCACCGTCATCTATTTCACGGCTACCAAGTTTGCATTCTATCAAGGCGTGACGCCCATCTTCCAGATGTAACACCAAATCAGCTTCCAGACCATATCTATCTCTATAATAGGAAATACGGCTATTGAAATCAGCTGTATATGCCTTTAGGTCTCTGATGCACATCTGTTCAAATATGAAGCCAAAGGTTTTGAGCTGAGTCTCTAATGCTTCTGCATTGACATTCATAGCAGCTACAGCAATAGAAGGGTCAACGAAGCAACGCTTGGGAGAGCTACGGATGGCTGTCTTACTACGGATAGCGGGACACCACGCATCAATATCTTGGATAACGAACAATTTTTCCAAGGCAGCAATATAATCATCAAAGGTGTTCATGGACAAACTGATGTCTTCTGACGCAGTGACATCTGCAAGGATATTGCTTTTCTTGGCTAGTGTACTGATATTTCGGGCATACGACTTCATGATTTGTCGAGCAATTTTCGGATTTCGCTGTTTGTTATCTACAGCCGAAATATCATTCTCGCAAACGCTATTTACATAATCCTTGGCGATGAACATGCTTGCTTTTGGTGGCATCTGCAATGTGGCAGGCCAGCCTCCTCGACAGGCAGTCAGAATCAATCCTGGAATATCTAATTTACTTGATGCACCATCAATATCGTAATCAGGATTATTGAAAAGTTCCTGAATAGAAACTTCTCCTGATGATTCCAAAGATTCCCATAAACTCATCGGGTAAATCTTCATTCGTGTAATGCGCCCTGTACCAGTATGCCGAATCTTTGTTTTATCCACGGTGTTGCTTCCCGTCAGAATAAATTGTCCAGGCTTACCTCCTGTATTATCGACAGCTGTACGTACAGCATCCCAAATCATCGGGGCATCTTGCCACTCATCTATCAACCTCGGTTGCTCTCCTTTTAATAATAAAGATGACTTAGTGGCTGCTGTGGTAAGATACTCTTCCGCTTTATCTGGGTCTTGCAACTTGATTACGCTCTTGGCTTGTTGTTCCGCAGTGGTTGTTTTTCCAGTCCATTTTGGACCTTCTATTAGTACTGCTCCAAATGTTTCCAAGCGTTCTTGAAGCATTTTATCAGCGACTCTTGATAAATATTTCATGACGGTTGCTCTATTTTTAGTACAAAGATACTGATTTTATTTGAAATACGATTGTTCACTTGGTATTTTTGCGGTATTTTACTTGGTACTTTTGTGGCGAATTGTTCCGTATTTTTGCGGTGTTTTGCTTGGTATTCTTGCGGTAAAGGTTACATCAGTTAGATAAATCAACTATCAACTCCATCCTCTCCTCTTCGCTCAAGCCTTTCAACATCTCCAATAAAGTTTTTTTATCTACAACTGGAGCAGTCTCTTTAGGCTTCTCATTAAGCAAATAATAATTATACTCCAACATCTTCGCAAGAGGATAAGCACCTATATAGTTAGAAGTGATGTCACCGCCACCACTATGCCCCATGCTGTCACTTATGTATTTATAAGGTACAACACCAGAATTATTGAGATTGGTAGCAAAGCTATGTCTTGCCCATGTTGGTGATGGTGTTTGTTCCAGTCCTATGAGTTTAGCGACTTTTGCCATGTGCTCACGTATATATCTATTATAACGTTGAATAACCCATATCTCCTGTTCAGGGGTAATAAGTTCGCTCATTATGGGAAATACCCTTCGCCCAAGTTTTGGAGCATTACCATATCGGTTGAGTATCTCTTGTATCTCAGGTGTAACAGGAAATATTACCTCACTGGCACTCTCGTTTCGTTCCCGGGTCTTATGACGAAGAAAACGTAACTGTTTGCCATGAGTGGCATAGTATAGTTCATCATAAGTCAGACGGAGAGTATCAGCAAGATTTTGCCCATCGCCTAAATACATAAAGAGGAATAATCCAAGGTCGCGAAATATAGCATGCTTTTCTCGCCCAAGAAACAACTCGTTCCCATCATTGTCTTTTGCTTCATCTGCTTTCCAGAAGTCATAAAGTTTACGCATGGTAGCCACATCAAGAAACTCATGCTTGCGGCTTTGGGATTTATTGTAACCTGTGTCATTGAACATTTCCTTGGTATCACCCTTCATCAAACCATTTGAGATACACATATTGATGATTGTTCTGAGGCTACGAAGTGCGATGGCAATGGTCGTGGTACTCAATTCGTTTTTCTTCATGATTTTTACCCATTTCAAGATAAAGTCACGGTTTATATCGGCAAACGATATGTCCATTCCCAAATCTTTGACAAAACGGTTGCGCACATCTTTACTGCAACGGGCAGAGCCAGCCTTGCCTTCATTAGTTTTAGATTGAATGTATGAATCCCACACTGTAATAATGGTGCTGTCATCATCCTTTCTACCCTGAAATCTGTCTTGCAGCTTGCGAAGAGAGAAGTTGTTTTCTGCGATAAGTTGATTGGCGATAAGTTCCACCCTATCCATTAGATTTTTCATGTCGTTTCTCTCTGTCAGTTGAACACGACGTCCACTTTTCTCGTATTCGCACAAGGTCAACCATTTTTCCATAGTGTATGTTTTGCCCAAACGAAGAAAGACTTTCTGTCCGGCATGACATACACGCACGGCAACAGGAAGCGGTTGCGAATAATCTCCTGCTTTTCGTATATCAAGAGTCAATGAACCATATACGTTGCCATTTGCAGCCGTGAATTTGGCGAGGCACTTTTCTCCCCTTGAAGTGGTTTTGGCTTCCATTTTTGCCGTTTTAGTGACCTTATTCGTCTCCTTCTTCTCCATAATATGTTTATTTACAAGTGATATTCCGCTCTCTTTGGTGACCTTCAGGTGACCTTTTCGCACGAAAACTACTGCAACCATACGTATTTTCCTGCAAACCACAAAATGTATTAAGTGCTGACAATCAGTATATTTACATAATATGTAATTTCATTACTGTCCCGTAAAAGTGGATAAATAGTTCTTTGAAATTATTGAAATATAGTCAATTACACGGTTTTTTGAAATGAAACGGACTTGATTTTGCAACTTTGCAGTCTAATACAAATGGCTGCTATGTTCCAAGACAAATAC
>URSZ01000040.1 GCA_900550635.1 uncultured Prevotella sp.
CAAAGTGCTGCTCGGAATGGAACAGGACCTCAGCGGGGCGGGATACAACGTAAACCAAAGCAAGATTGCCATAGGTTCGGGAGGGCTTTGGGGCAAAGGGCTGCTTAACGGCACACAAACGAAACTTAAATACGTTCCCGAGCAGGATACCGACTTCATATTCTGCACCGTGGGCGAAGAAAAAGGCTTCGCAGGCGCCTCACTCGTACTCATACTCTACCTTACGCTGATACTGCGCCTGGTGTACGTGTCCGAAAGGCAGACAAGTGCCTTCGGAAGAATATACGGCTACTGCGTACTCAGCATATTCCTGTTCCACGTGTTCATAAACATAGGCATGGTCATAGGGCTCACGCCCGTCATAGGCATTCCGCTGCCTTTTTTCAGCTACGGCGGCTCGTCGCTCTGGGGTTTCACCCTGCTTCTTTTCATACTCCTGCGTATCGACGCGGCGCGCAAACAGTGAACCGCCTTTTTTATCCGTCTTCCCGGGGCACGCAGGCAAACGGTTTTGCGCCCGAAGGGTCGTTGGTCTCCGGCACCGGCCGGCGCGTGTCTGCGTTTTGTCTGCCTTTTCGGAGCATGTTTCAAAGGGAGTTCCGGAGGAAAAAAATATGTGCCTTGTATTTTAAAATATGTCTGACATATTTTAAAATACATCGGACATATTTTTTCCTGTCTCCGACGTGGGGTAAACGCACTGAAAATCAGTTTTCATTTTTCCGCCCCGAAAATGCCCGTTTTCCGGCACAAGTTTTCCACTGCCGGCGGCGGAAATTCGCACACCCGGAAACGAAAATGTAAAGCGTGATGCGAAAAAGCAACAACCGTTTAATTTAATTTTAACAATTTATTTTATAAGGAGCACCTGTAAAATAAAACATATTTGCTAATTTTGCAATGTGATATCCCGCAAAGGGTAATATCCGAATACTGATGAAAAACCACAACTAACCAAAATCAACATTATTAATCAAAACACATGAGTATGAGAAAGATTAAATCTCTTTTCATGGCATTGGCGGCTTTAATGCTTTCAATGCCTTGCCTTCATGCCCAGAATTACATCATCGGGGCTCCTGTGCCCCTGGATGACGAATTGGACGGCATGGAAGTTGTGTTCGAGGGATATTCCGACGACTCGAACCTCGGCGGTTATCTCGGCGAACTGAAACCCCAGTCGCAGAACGACGGGGTTGTCCCCACGCTCACACGCTTCACGGGCGAGATACCCGAGAAAATCGTCTGGGTAATCGAAGAGCTCGACAGTGTGTGCACGCTCTCCGACATCGCCCTGAACGGGCAAAAGCTCTACAACCTCAAGAACAAGGCAACGAATGAGTACATAGGCACCGACTGGTCGCGCGACGGCGGCAACTCGCAGAACTGTATCTTCATGGTTCCCACCAAGGAAGAGGCTGCTGCTTTCCAGTTCCATTACTCCAACGACGGCGGCAGTTACGGCTCGGTGGGCTACGGCTCCTTTGACGGCGTAAGCTGGAACACCAACGGCAGCGCCATGACAATCGTGGACGTTTATCCCAAGGTTTCGATTACCAACAACCGCGGCTTCGTCTGCAACGAAGCCAACGAGAACGTCAAGGGCTTCCACTCGTGGCAGGACACCAACATTTGGATTATGCACCGTTACTGGGCTCCTTCGACCGGCAAGGACTTCCTCAACGAGTTCCTCAACGACCTGCCCTACGGCTGGCAGGACACTTACAAGGTGGGCACCGACCCGGGCTATGTGGCCGACGCAGAGAAATTCCAGCAGTTCTACGACCTTTGGATGAAGGCAAACAATGAGATCGGCAACATGAGCGACGACGAAGCCATGGATATCTACAAACAGCTCACAGAGCTTTACACCTGGCTCCAGAGCAGCGAAAGCCAGGTACAGTTCGAGGACGGCGGCTACTACTACTTCTTCACCGCTAACAACGCCTTCGTTGAAATGGAGAACGGCAACTACGCTATGTACGCTCCCAAGCAGGACGAGCCCAATATCCTCGGCTGGAAGGCGTTCGACGAGAACGACCCGCGCTTCATCTGGCAGGTAAAGGTTGCCGACGTTGACGAGGACGGCACGGTGCACTACTCCGTGCAGAACATGGGTTCAGGCCTCTATATAGGTCAGGCTTCGAGCAAGGCCGACGGCCAGCCAATACAGTGGACCGACGAATACACCTATCCCACGCTCCTCGTACCGCAGAACCATGCAGGCCACTGGTGGATAACCGACCTGCGTGACTGGACCGAGTATCCCCCGCGTCCCTTCCACCAGGAAAACCACGCCGACGGCGCCGGCACAGCCGGCAAGATTGTGCTCTGGAGCGGCGGCATAGGCACGGCCTCCGACTGGTTCATCAAGCCTGTACCTCAAGACATGGTAGACATGATTACCTCCATGCAAAGCCGCATAGAGCTCACCAACTACTGGGCACAAAACGGCAACCTCGCAAGCGGCATAGACACCGCGATGAACAAGCCGGGCTACATCTCTTCGATGGAGATACTCAACAACTACAAGCAGGCAGCCGCAGATATTGACACCATGCTAAACTATCCTGAAAAGGCTTACAACGAAGAAGAATACGCCGCTGCGCTCGAATCGTTCAAGGCAGTAGCCGAGGCTTACAAGGCCGACCGCGACCGCGGCCTCGAAGACGGATACTACCGCATACAGCTGTGCCACTGGTTCGCTTACAAGAACGACACAAACTACTACATGCAAATTGTAGACGACCGTCCCGGATGGGCACGCACACCTGAAGCCACACTCAGCCAAATTTGGAAGATTGAACGCATAGAAGGCAACAAGTATAGTATGCAGAACATGGGTAACGGCAAATACATGGGCCGCGGCGACAGCAACAGCTACTGGTCTCTCATGAACTTCAGCGACGCCGAAGCCGTGCCGCAGTTCATACGCCCGTTCGAGGCAATGAACGGACAGTTCTACTTCACCAACGGCGTTGACTCCACCTACAACTACGACGACGGCGACCACGCCGAAGGCACTAACTCTTCAGCAGTGCTCCGCTACTACGACGGCAGAGCCGTGCAGGGCGGAACGGCATGGGAAATGCTGCCAGTTTCCGAGGCAGAACTTGCTATAATACAGGCCAACGACGCGCAGGTAACGCTCCGCTACGAATTGGAAAGCACCCTCAAAAAGGCGCAGCGTCTCTACAACGACAACACCACCTACACCTACGGCGAGAAGATCGTTTCCGACGCTACACAAATCTACAGCAACAACAACTCAGTGAACGAAGGCAAGGATTTGAACGCCCTCATCGACGACAACATCGACACATGGTGGAACAGCGCTTGGGACACCGAGACCAACCCCACCGAGACGCACTACCTGCGCTTCGAGACTACTGACCCCGCCGGCCTGCCCGACTCTGTAATGGTGCGCTCCATCCAGCGCAATAACAGTTCCTGGCACCGCACCCCGTCGAAGCTCCGCGTGTCGATGAGCAACGACGGCGAGACCTGGACGTACCTGCCCTCCATACTCGAGAAGGCCGACATAAACAAGAGGGACTTCTCCGCGTTCTCCACCGACCCGATGTTCACCCTCGTTAGCGGCATAGGCGGCTACAAGTATGTGCGCTTCGAGTTCCTCGCAACGCAGCCGCACTATGAGTTCAACGGCCACCCCATTGGCGAGTTCTCCGAAATCAACCTCTTCCCGGTAACGGGCATCGATGCCGACAACTCGCTCACCGAAACGCCGAGCTACAAGGTGGTAAGCGCCGAACTGTTCAACGCCATACAGAAAGGTCACAGCGAGTTCGCGGCCAACGCCCCGACGCAGGCTACAATCGACCTGCTAAAAGCTGCCATTGAGAACTTCAACAACGTAAGCGTTGCCGACTCTGCCATAGCAATGGCAAAACTCAACATGACGAACCTCACCGACGGCGACCTCATAGGCGACTTCCCCAACGACGCTTTGCAGACCTACACTTCCGAGGCAAACGCTGCAATCGACAAGTACGAGGCAGCAGGCGAAAACCGCCCGGGCGAAGTGATAACCACAGTCGTAAACGAGCTCAAGGCAGCTTACGACAAGCTCTACCCGCAGATGGTTAAGCCCGTTGAGGGCAAGTGGTACGTGCTCAACAGCATGAACCCCGATGTAAGCAACTGGACATTGGCAGCCGGCGGCAACAACGGCCACACGGGCAGCTCATACTCGTACATGCTCTCAACTGCGTCGAACGCAGGCTCCGGCTCACTTGATACCGACGTGCGCTCGCACTTCACGTTCAAGGAGAACGAGGACGGCACATGGACGATACAATGCGCCGGCACGGGCTTCTACTTCGGTCCTGAAACCGGCAGCGGCGACAGCAAGTACGACCACGTGCTCATACAGTGGTACGAACCCGCTACTACGGTTGAACTCATACCGTTCGGCGAAGGCGAGATAGGTTTCCGCACCGCGAACGGCAAGTACCTCACCGGTGCTACGGCACTCGGTACGGAAGGAGTTCCGGGCTCTGGTATAGGTGTATCGTTCGAGACACACGACGGCACCCAGGGTCTTGGCAGCAAGTATTCCTGGCTGCCCGAGGCAACGCTCGACGATAATGGTATCGATGGCGTAGCTACCACCACCGAAACCGAGATAGAGGAAGGCCGCGTTATAGCAATGACCAAGCCTTACACCATGGACGGCATGCCGCTCACCGACGCAGGCGCGCTCGAAGGCTACAAGGTTGTAGGCCAGATAACGGCTGATAATTCCGCAGACTCTTTGGTAATTGCTTACCAGCTCCAGAAGCTCGACGAAACAATGGAGATACCCGCAGGTATGCCTGTTGTTTACGTGGCTCCGGGCGATGAGTACACTCCCGAGTCGTACCTCGCAGTAACGTACAATGCAGTAGTTGACGGCGAAGTAACCAGCGAGGCTGACACCATCAACGGCCTTGCAGGTAACATAGGCGACTACAACACGTCTGTTGCACACCTCGGCTACTTCCTCGAAGATTCAGTGGTTGACGAACCGTCCGGCACGGCAATCGGCTACCACCGTGCAGTGCTCGTGCCCTGGCTCGTTGAGAACCTTATGGAAACTGATCCCAACGTATCAGTCGACCTGGTTGTTTATGTCAAGGGCAACGGTATGCTCAACGACATCAACGAAGTAGTGGTTGAAGATCCGAAGGAACTTGTTGACGTCTACAGCATCGACGGCGTACTCCTGCGCCGCAACGTTGCACGCGCTGCCGCTACCAACGGCCTCGCGAAAGGCATTTACATCGTAGGCAAAGAGAAAGTCCTCGTCAAGTAAGGCTTCCGCCTACAGGTAACATATTAATCCCGCAGCCCCGCAAAGGGTTGCGGGATTTTTTAATGTGCATTCGCCCCGAACCCTCAAATTATCCACACATAAGCCGCCTCTACAAGGGTGGTTGCCGGGCGTAGCCCCGTTCGGTGCCGCGCACCGCGGCGCGTGTCCGTATTTTGTCCGCATTTTTTGAGTATGTTTCAATGCAGTTTTCACGGGGCAAAAAATATGTCCGACATAATTCGAAATATGTCTGACATAATTTAAAATACATCGGACATATTTTTTCTTTGCTCCCATGCGGGGTAAACGCACTGAAAACCAGTTTTCATTTTCCCGCCCCGGAAATGCCCGTTTTCCGGCACAAGTTTTCCACCCCTTTATACGCAATTCGCCGCGCCTGAAAACGATTCATCGCGTATCGACAAGGCGGCGGCAACAATCCACCGCGAACCGCCTCAAGCGTCGGCAAACAGTCTGAGTTTATACAAATCTTTAAAAACTTTGCTTTTCGTTTGTCTCTGCGGCCGCCTTTTGCTATATTTGCGCTGGGGCACGGCATGGCCGCGCCACCGGAGCCCGGAATAATTTTCAAACTAACATACCTAATACCATTTTACCAACATGGACAGACGAGACTTTCTAAGAACCGCAGCATTGGCCACGGCGGGAATCACAATCGCCCCTAACACCATACTGGGCAAAGCCTACGGACACACCGCGCCGAGCGACAAGCTCAACATAGCCGGCATAGGCATAGGCGGCATGGGGCGGCGCAACCTGGCTAACATGAACACCGAGAACATCGTTGCACTATGCGACGTAGACTGGGGATACGCAACAAAAACGTTCAACGACTACCCCAACGCAAAAAAATACAAGGACTGGCGCAAGCTGTTCGACGAAATGAGTAACTCAATCGACGCAGTGCTCGTAGCAACACCCGACCATTCGCACGCAGGAATAGCGGCCCACGCAATAACGCTGGGCAAGCATACCTACGTGCAGAAACCGCTTACACACAGCGTGTACGAGTCAAGGCTGCTTACAAAGCTCGCCAAGAAATACAAAGTAGCCACACAAATGGGCAACCAAGGCAACTCGTTCGACTGGTGCCGCCAGGTTACCGAATGGATACGCGCCGGGATAATCGGAGATGTTTACGAGGCGCACTGCTGGACCGACCGCCCCATCTGGCCGCAAGGACTGGCAGAGCCTAAGGGCGGAGTGCCCGTTCCCATGACACTCGACTGGGACCTATTCATCGGACCGGCGGTAAAACGCCCCTACGACCCCGCATACACACCGTGGAACTGGCGAGGCTTCTGGGACTTCGGCACAGGCGCGCTCGGCGACATGGCATGCCACATTATGGACCCGCTATACTGGGCGCTCGACCTCAAATACCCAATAAGCGTCGAAGCCAGCTCAACACTGGCAAACCTCTACTCACCCCCACAGGCACAGATGGTAACCTACAAGTTCCCAGCACGCCCGGCAAGAGGAAAGGTAAAAATGCCCGAACTCACCGTTTACTGGTACGACGGTGGACTGACGCCGCAACGCCCTGAGGAACTCAAGGACGGCGAAATGATGGGCGACGAGAACGGGGGAATCATCTTCGTGGGCACAAAGGGCAAGATAATGACCGGCTGCTACGGCATGAACCCCACGCTGCTGCCCACCGACAGGATGAAAGACTTCAAGCAGCCCACACCCACCATACCGCGCGTGAAAGGCGGCAACGGCGACATCTGGACAACCAACGCGCACGAACAGGACTGGATAAGGGCCTGCAAGGAATCACCCGAAAACCGCACCGAAGCGTCTTCAAACTTCCAGTTCTCAGGACCGTTCAACGAAATGGTCGTAATGGGCGTGCTTGCCACAAGGCTCTCCGGGCTGCACGGGCTGCACCGCGAACTGAAATGGGACGGCGAGAACATGAAGTTCACCAACATATCGCCCAACGACAAAATAAAAATCGTAACCGTGGACGAATACGCCGTAATCGACGGCGACCCGAAGTTCGACAGGCGCTTTGCCGAATTCAGCGCACTCGACATGGCTAACGAGTGGATTAAACACACCTACCACAACGGCTTCAGCCTGCCTCCAATGCCTTAAAGCAAACATGTAAAACCAAAACGTTCCGGCAGCCGGCACCCGGCCTGCTGCCGGAACATTCATAAAATACATCACCATGAAACTTAAAACATTAATCACCGCCTTGCTGGCATTGTGCCTCATGGCATGCAATGCCTCAGAGCCGCAAAAAACAAAAGCCGAAAAACAGGGCTGGAAACTTTCCATGCAATCATACACGCTTCACTTGTTCTCCGTAGTCGAATCGCTCGACAAGACACAGTCCCTCGGTCTGCATTATATCGAAATATACCCGGGACAGAAAATGGGAGAAGGATTCGGCGACGCCGTATTCGGCTACGACCTGACCGAAGAACAACAGAAAAAACTCAAGGAAATAGCCAAGTCGAAAGGAATAAAAATAGTTTCTTCCGGAGTGTGGACGCCCAAACGCGACGAATGGGAAAAGATATTCGCCTTTGCCAAAAACATGGGCATGGAATATGTTAGCGCCGAGCCTGCACGCGAAGACTGGGACGTTGTCGAGAAGTATGCAAAGCAATACAACATCGGGCTTTCAACACATAACCACCCCAATGAAGCCTCATACTGGAAACCTGAAATACTGCTGTCGTGCATAGGAACACGCAGCGAACTGTTAGGCTCCTGCGCCGACGTCGGACACTTCAAACGCATGAACCTCGACGCGATAGAATCGCTCCACAAACTGAAAGGACGAATAAACTCGCTGCATTTCAAAGACATTGCACCCAAAGAGGGGAAAGAAGACCTCGAAGATGTTGTGTGGGGTACGGGAGTGCTCAATCTGAAAGGCATGTTGCAGGAATTAAAGCAGCAGGACTTCAAAGGATACTTCACCATAGAATATGAAGCAAACTGGGAAAACAACCTTCCAGAAATAAAGAAATCAATAGAAAACTTCAACCGCGTGGCCGACGAGGTACTGAAATAAAACTTCCGTTTGTAAGGGCCGCAGCAACAGATCTGCCAGGCATAAGCACGCAATTTGACGAAGCCTAAGACCTATTTGGGTTAAAACAAGCGCGGCCTCCTTACTATAGGAAACGGACTGCGGACACCTACAACGCACTTAACACAGAAATGGCGGGATAACCAAAGTTATTCCGCCATTTTCGTTTATTTGAAAACGCTTTAATCTTCCTTTTTCTTCAGAAGCTGCTTGCCCTCGTCGGACAAATACTTGTCGATGTCGTCGAAATCAACAGTAAACGTCGGGATTCCGGCCGCATACGGAGCTATCTCGTAAGCCTGGTATACGAAAGTAACGCCCTTACGCGTAAAGTAAGGCGGTGTGGAAGGAAGCGGGAAACTGTCCAACTGTTGCACCGTAACGGGCGAGCCGCTTATGTCGAGTAGAAGCATTTCGCACAACTCCTCGTCCGTAATCTCGCCCCGCGACTTATCGGTTGAAAAATACTTGCGCGCACCTTTCTTCAGCAGTTTGCGGAAACCGGTTTTTGCCGTGTCTTTCAACAGCTCCCAGCCATACTGCTTGCCGTCGATTTGTGAGAAAGTCCGGCCCACAACAGTTTTCATGCCATGCGCTCCTCCGGTATATTCATAAGTGGAAAGCACATACGACACATAGTTGCGGCGTTTACTCACAAGTTTTGCGGTAGCCATGTAATCCATTTCGTTTACAAAGTCGTCGGCGGTGCTTTCATAGTTTTCAAAAATCTGTTTTCCGAGGAAGTCCACCACTTTCTGGCCGTCCATCGTATCGGTCGGGGCGGCATTCTTGCTTATGCTGGTACGTATCCACGACGCCACGCTCGCGCTCAAAGGCCCGGTGATTGGCGAGGGGTAATCTGCTTCGATTTCCACCTTAATCAAACGTCCGGCAGTGGAATCGGTCTTGCTGTACTTAAACGTATCAACGCAAAGGGTGTCGCTCGAGCTTCCGCTGAACCACAATCTTCCGTGCTTGCAGGCTGAAAATGCTACCAGAACGCAAGAAACTACGAGCAGGTTTTTCAATAAACTTTTCATAATACAATATTTATAAACTACATCGTGTCAGCTTTCAATTCAATGCTTCGCGAAAAAAGTCGAGCATGGCAAAAATCTCATCCTTGTCGGCCGTACAGTCAAGCTCTATCCTTCCTATTCCCGACAACAAGGTAAAGTTTATTACACCGCCAACGTTTTTCTTGTCGTGCTGCATTAAGGAATAGAGTTTTTCGTATTTGTCGCAGCCAAAGTCGAACGTTCCATAATTCTCCTTTATATACCTTATGGTCTGGTTCATTTCGCCTTGCGGGAATCCTTTCTTAACCCTGCTTAAATACAACTCGCACACCATTCCCCAGGCCACCGCGTAGCCATGCAGCACAGGACGATTCTCCATAAGGGCGAGACTTTCGATGGCATGTCCTGCCGTGTGCCCGACATTCAATGCCTTGCGCAAGCCGTTCTCTTTGGGGTCGTTTGCTACTATCGCGGCCTTTACGTCAATACTGTCGGCAACCATTTTCTGCAAAGCCCCATAGTCGGCACGGCCCATGTCGAAATTCATTATGTCGGCCCATACGCCGGTGTTGCTTATAAGCCCGTGCTTTATCATTTCGGCATAGCCCGAAAGCATGTTTTTTATGTCGAGCGTGCGAAGGAACTGGGTATCTACTATTACTCTTGCAGGCGCGTTGAACACTCCCACCTCGTTTTTCAGCCCGTTGAAGTTTATGGCAGTCTTGCCGCCTACGGAAGCGTCTACCATGGCCAACAACGTAGTGGGTATATTGATATAGGCTATTCCCCGTTTGAATGTCGAAGCGGCAAAGCCGCCCAGGTCGGTAACCATTCCGCCGCCCACGTTTATAAGCAGCGAACGGCGCGAAGCTCCGCCGTTGCTCAGTTCCATCCAAACGGCGGAAAGCGTGTCGAGCGTTTTGTTAACGTCCGTGGCCGGGATTTGTATGGCGGTTGCGTTCTGCAAACCGCGGCAGCCTTCAAGCAGAGGAGAGCAACATTTGTGCGTTGTGCTGTCGTACAGCACGAACACCTTGTCGGGAGATATGCCGTCTATCACGCGCTCTACCTCGTCACAAATATTTTGGGATATTACTACGGTCTTGTCTATCATACGTAATGCAAAAATAAGTAAATTTATATGAACCGGACGTTTAGAACAAACTTATTTGCCCTCGTCCGGAAAGTTTTCAGAATTCCCCGGGACGTGAAAAAAATTATGTCTGACATATTTCAAAATATGTCTGAGATATTTTAAAATAGGTCTGACATATTTTAAAACAGGTGCCTTGATTTTTTTCGCAGCCCGGAACGGGAGTTTAATTCAATTGCCCGGCGTGCTTATTCATTTTGGTTTCATTCGGGGTTAGTCCAAAAAAAATCCGCCCTGAAGCATTCTGTATTACCTCAAGGCGGAATCCGTGTTCATATCATTCCGGGCTAATAGATATTAAACGCCCGTTTTTGAATTAAAGTCAGTTCTTGCACTGCCAAGGCTTTATTTGCTTGAAGAAGTCGTTGCCCTTGTCGTCTACAAGTATGAAAGCAGGGAAGTCCACTACTTCGGCTTTCCATATAGCCTCCATTCCCAATTCGGGATACTCAATGCACTCTATCGACTTTATATTGTTCTGCGCAAGTATTGCAGCAGGGCCGCCGATAGAGCCGAGATAGAATCCGCCGTGGCGTTTGCACGAGTCGGTTACCACCTGGGTACGGTTGCCTTTTGCTATCATTATCATCGAACCTCCGTGCTCCTGGAACAAATCGACGTAAGGATCCATGCGGTTTGCCGTTGTCGGGCCCATTGAACCGCACGCCATACCGGCAGGTGTCTTGGCCGGGCCGGCATAATATACGGGATGATTCTTTATGTAATCGGGCAAGTCTTCGCCACGGTCGAGGCGTTCCTTAAGCCGTGCATGAGCTATATCGCGCGCAACAATGATTGTGCCGTTGAGCGAAAGACGTGTTGAAACTGGGTACTTGCTTAACTGTTCGCAAATTTCCTTCATCGGGCGGTTGAGGTCAACGCGTACAACGTCGCCCTCGCCTGCCTTGCGGTACTCCTCGGGTATGAGTTCGGCGGGATTGTCGTCGAGTTTTTCAATCCACACACCATCCTTGTTTATCTTGCATTTAATGTTGCGGTCGGCCGAACATGAAACGCCGAGTCCTACCGGGCACGAAGCGCCGTGGCGCGGCAAGCGAATTATGCGCACATCGTGTGCAAAATACTTTCCTCCGAACTGTGCCCCGAGGCCTATGCGGTGTGCTTCGGCAAGAATCTGCTTTTCGAGCTCCACATCGCGGAAAGCGCGGCCTGTTTCATCACCGGTAGTAGGCAGGCTGTCGTAATACTTTGTTGAAGCGAGCTTTACGGTTAACAGGTTTTTCTCGGCCGACGTACCGCCTATAACGAAAGCTATATGGTAAGGCGGACATGCTGCCGTACCGAGACTTTTCATCTTCTCAATCATGAAAGGAACGAGTGTGCCGGGATTCAAAAGGGCTTTCGTCTCCTGGTAGAAATACGTCTTGTTTGCCGAGCCGCCGCCTTTTACCACACACAGGAACTTGTACTCCTCACCCTCGGTTGCTTCGATGTCAATTTGAGCGGGAAGATTGCAACGTGTATTCACTTCCTCGTACATGGAAAGCGGAGCATTCTGGCTATAGCGCAGGTTCTCCTCCGTGTAGGTTTTGTAAACGCCTTTCGAGAGGGCTTCTTCATCACAGAAGCCAGTCCACACCTGTTGTCCCTTTTCGCCGTGGATTATGGCCGTGCCAGTGTCCTGACAGAAAGGCAGCTGTCCCTTTGAAGCCACATCGGCATTGCGCAGGAACGTAAGTGCAACATACTTGTCGTTGTCGCTCGCTTCCGGGTCGGAAAGTATCGCAGCCACTTTCTCGTTGTGTTCGCGGCGCAAAAGGAAATTTACATCCCTGAAAGCCGCATTGGCCATTGCTGTAAGAGCTTCGGGCTCTATCTTCAGGATTTTGTGCCCTTCAAACTCCGATTCGCTAACATAGTCCTTTGTAAGCAGATAATATTCTGTCGTATCCTTGCCCAACTGGAACATGGGCGCGTATTTGAACTCAGGTTTTGCAGCCATAATATCAAATGTTTTAATTGTTGTTTATGTTGTTCGTTTAAATGCTATTTCATGACGGCGGGCATAGAGTTTACTCGTCGTAAGTATCGTAAAGGAAATCATTGTATGGATACTTCTGCACATGCAGCTCGCGTACTTTGTTGTAAAGCATTTTTTTCAGTTCGTCGATGTTTGTTTTTTGACGTGCCGAGATGAAAATGCAGTTTTCCCCGAGCTTAGCCATCCATGTTTTCTGCAACTCGTCGAGCGATATGTTTCTCCTGGTTGACGGCGTAAGGTCGTCTTCGGCTTTTTCCTCCCAGGTATATGCGTCGGTTTTGTTGAACACGATTATTGCGGGCCGGTCGGCACATCCGAGGTCGCCGAGAGTCTTGTTGACCACCTCTATTTGCTCCTCGAAGTCGGGGTGCGAAATGTCCACGACGTGCATGAGCAAGTCGGCCTCGCGCACCTCGTCGAGCGTGCTCTTGAACGAGTCTACAAGGTCGGTTGGAATTTTGCGTATAAAGCCCACGGTGTCGCTTAAAAGGAACGGAAGGTTTCCGATTATCACCTTGCGCACCGTAGTGTCGAGCGTTGCAAACAGTTTGTTTTCCGCAAAGACCTCTGTTTTTGCAAGAAGATTGATTAGAGTGCTTTTGCCCACATTGGTATATCCTACAAGAGCCACCCTTATAAGCCTGCCGCGCCCGCTGCGCTGGGTTGTTTTCTGCCTGTCGATTTCGGCAAGGCGTTTCTTGAGCAACGACATGCGGTTGAGGATTATTCGGCGGTCCATCTCGAGCTGGGTTTCTCCCGGCCCGCGAAGCCCTACCGACCCCTTGCCTCCTCCGGAACCCGAGCCGCCGCCCTGGCGTTCGAGGTGCGTCCACATTCTTTGCAGGCGCGGAAGCATATATTTATATTGTGCAAGCTCCACTTGCGTCTTCGCCGTTGCCGTCTGGGCTCTCATTGCAAAAATGTCGAGAATGAGAGAAGTGCGGTCGAGAACTTTTATTTTCAGAACCTTTTCTATGTTTCTCAGCTGTTTTGCAGAAAGTTCGTCATCAAATATAGCCATGCCCACCTCGCGGCCTTCGTCTTCTTCCGTTTCGATATAGGCTCTTATCTCGTCGAGCTTGCCGCGGCCTACATAGGTAACGGCATTCGGCATTACAAGCCTTTGGGTAAAGCGCTGCACTGTGTGCGCTCCGGCCGTCTCGGCCAGGAACTCCAGTTCGTCGAGGTACTCCTCGGTTTTACGTTCGCTTTGGCGCTCTGTTACAAGGCCTACAAGAATCGCTGTTTCTTCTTTTTTCTCGTTTACTATGGCGAAATCCTTCATCAGGAAAGTATTTTATTATATGTATGCCCGGGGAATTACGGCATAAGCCGTATGCTGCGCAGACAATGCCCCCAAGACGTATGCAAAATTAAGAATTTTTCGCAAATTTCCTGTTTACAAGCAACTTAAATATCGGATAAAAATTATTAATATTGCGTATGTTAACAAGATACAAACCAAAATGAAGAGATTTGTTTTCCTTATTGCAGCCATACTTTATTTTTCAGGCACGGCCGCACAACAGGTGCAGGTCGAAAGATTCTCAAAAACGCCCTACGTATTCAATGATTTCCGGGACGCTAAAATCAAATTCGCCTTCGGCGGAAAAGGAACGGCCAAAGCAAACATATTCCTGCGCGATGCCTCACTCATTTTCCTGAAAAACGACAAGAAAATGAAAGCCAACCTGCTGAACGTTATCGAGGTTGCTTTCGGTGATACCGTTTACCGCAAAGCCGGCGAACAGCTGGGGCGTGTCATTGCAGAAAAGAACGGAAACTACCTTGTAGAGATTACAACCGTAGACATGGAAGCAATGCGCGAAGCCGAACGCAGGAACGAAAACACCAGTTTCCTCGACCTTCCGGAGTTCAACATTTTCATTGAAACCGACGGCGACTATTACGGAAACACCATTGAACCTAAATTCCCGCTCAAAGCCGTTTATTACTTTCTCAAAGGCGGAGTGCCGTTCAAGGCCTCGGAAAGCGAATTCAAAAAGCACTTGCGCAAAGAAAAGAAAAAAGAATTCAAAGAACTTATGAAAGACAGGTACTGGAGTTGGAAAGACGCCGAATCGCTCAAGAGACTTCTCGACTATTTTTAAACACTTGGAAACCGTAACCTGTCTTTCAAGAAAACTGCGCGCAAAAACTGAAAAGAGGCATTGGGAGCAAATAAAAAATATGTCTGACCTATTTTAAAATATGTCAGACATATTTCGAAATATCTCAGAGATATTTTTGGGCTCACTGAAAACCGGACGGCAGGACGCGGAGAAAACTATTTTTTCTCTACATCTTCATACTCTATGTATTCACCCTCGTCGTCGGGAATTACTTTCCTCTTGTCCTTTGCTTTCCCGGGATTTACGGTATGCCGCGTGTCATCGTTGCGGTATGGCCTGTTATACCTGTGTGCGCGGCGCGCTGGGTCATCTCCTGTCAAGGCGCGGAAGATATTGCGCAGCACCCTAAACATCACAAAGAAGATGAGAAAAAATATTACTGCCAGGCAGCCTAATCCTTTTAACATGCGCTATCGTTTTTCGGTTAACAGTGAAAGCATAAGGTACCACAGAATTGCAACGGCAAAGCCGCCTATGCCGAAAGCTATAATGAACGCCAGCGAAACGACAAGGAAAACATAGCGTACCTTATTATCCTTAAACGTGAAATTCTTAAACTTCAGGGCAAACATGGGAATCTCGCTTACAAGCAATGCTGAGGTTGCGAACACCATAAAGATTATGGCATAAACAGCTGCAGGCGAAGCCAACAACGCTGCGTTGACCGAGCAAGCTGCCGAGCCCCAGAACAAGGCGTTTGCCGGCGTAGGCAAACCTATGAACGACGTTGTCTGACGGCTGTCGAGGTTGAATTTTGCAAGGCGCAATGCCGAAAACGCCGCCATAACGAAAGCCGTATACGGGTATATTTCTGCCGCTCCCAACATGCTCTCAGGAACGGCGGATATGCGGAGCATGTCGAACACCATGGCCGACGGCGCAAGGCCGAACGTTATGACATCGGCCAGCGAATCGAGCTCCTTGCCTATCGGGGAGGAGACTTTCAGCTTGCGTGCTGCAAAACCGTCGAAGAAATCGAAAACCGCACCTATTATAATGAAAAGGAATGCCAAACGAGGATTTCCCTCCAAAGCGAACTTTACCGCTATGCAGCCCGATATAAGGTTGCAACAGGTAAGCGCATTCGGAAAATTCCTAAACAGCACTGAATACATATCAATCGGCTTTTAAACGTGCAATGACAGTTTGGTTGCCCGTAGCGCTCTGCCCCAACGACACTTCCACTTTCGCGTCGAGCGGCAGGAAAAGATCTACCCTTGAGCCAAACTTTATGAATCCCAAATGCTCGTCGATATAACATTCCTCGTCAGGACGGGCATAAGTTACTATGCGGCGGGCCAATGCGCCGGCCACCTGGCGTACCATTATCTCCTGGCCGCGCGGAGTACGTATTATCACAGTGGAATGTTCGTTCTCCAAACTGGCTTTCGGAAGCCATGCCATATGGAAATTGCCGTTCTGGTGCTCCACACGCGTAACATACCCGTCAACCGGGAACCAGTTGGCATGTACGTTTACGAGCGACATGAAAATAGACACCATGCGGCGGCGGTCGCCAAAATATTCGTTTTCCTCGACTTCCTCGTTCACCACAACCTTACCGTCGGCAGGCGCAACCACCACATCGGCAGTATCGCCCTGGAAACGGCGCTTCGGGCAACGGAAAAAGTTAAGTATAACCGCATATACTGCTATCGACAATGCTACAAGAGCATAAAACACAAAGTCAGGCAAGCCTACGGCATACGCCACTGCACAGCACATTATCAGAAACAACGCACTGCCAACCAATGTATGGTTGCCTTCATGGTGAATGCGTACTTGTTTTATGCGTTTGAGCTTATTCACAGTATTGTAACGTTACAGCATTTAGTTCCATTAACAATATGCAAATATACGAATTTTAACGTGAATGGCAAATAAGAATATATACTTTTGCACGAAAGTTGCTTTACACTTGCCAAAAACGCTTCCATGCACTTGTTTCGGATAACAATCCCGCGAAAAAAGACGCTATCGGGCAAAGCAGCAAAAACGTATTTCATGTTATACGATATTCCCGCTCCGGGATTACAGGATTATGACCTCAAAAAAATTATGTCAGACATATTTTGAAATATGTCTGACATAATTTAAAATATCTCAGAGATAATTTTCGGAAGATACCGGAAGGCTATCTGCCTGTTCATAAAAAAGCGATGGACGAAAGATTTGCAACCAACATGGACCGGCCGTAATCAGAACTCCAGGCTCACCGGTCCCATGAGACCGCTTTCGCTAAGCTGGGAATCTTTTCCCGGGCCGGAGATTGTCCATGTCTTGCGTTCCGCTTCGGGCAACCCGGCATCGTAAACCAAACGGTTGTACCAGGTAGTGGTAACTTCCACCGTCAGTTTGTTGCGTCCGGGCTTTACGGCATGTCCAATTCTGGTCTTGTAAGGTTCTGCCCACAGCACGCCGCAGTCCACATCGTTCACTTTTACCGAAGCTATCATACTAACCTTTCCCAGCGACAATACGAGGTCTTCGATATTCTTTATTCCGTCTGCGTCGAATGATGTTTCATATACCACGGTACCGGAATAGCACTTGCCTTCCTTGTCCATGTTCATGTCCTTGATAGGTTGCAACACGTCTTCGACCAACAATTCGGGAGCGCCCCACCCTTGCGTGAACTTAACCGTCCACGGTTCTTTAAGCTCAACTTTGTTGCTGCACACGGGGAAACGCTCTGTCAATCCCGGCGTCGTGCTGTTGTCCTTACGAAATACAACGAAGCAATTTTCCGCCCTGCACAAGTCGAGGCGGACTCTGGTGTATTCCCCTTGCCTGCTGTAAGTTGCGGCATAGGCCTTGCCCGTCACGGCGTCCCACAACTCGGGCGTTCCCGTGCATAGGAAGTCAACTTCTCCATGGAACTCGCCAAACCTCGGGGCCGTCACATAATACCATTCTGCGCCTTCGGCCTTGCGGTGCAGCCATTGCACCTCGCCTCCGTTTACTTTCAAATCCGGTTTTACGCCTAAAGTCTTGATAGCTTTGTTTATATCTGTATCAGTAACGAGGCGTCCCTTACCTATGTTTATAACTCCGTTGCCGGACTGTTTTCCCCAGATAGACTTAACCAGTTCGCGGAAGCGTTTTTCCGTATCCTTGGGAGCAGCCGACAGGGTTGCCGGAGACGACGGCCTGGCTGCTGCAACGGCTGCGCCGTCGTCAATAAGTTGCCTTAGTTTTACGAGTGTTTCGGGAAGCATACGTTGGTTTTCGGGAATCCAAAGCATATCGTATGAAATGCCTTCGGGTGTCACGAGCTTGCCGTTCTTAACCGACAGGCGATTGAGCAGCACGTCAGGATTACAATAGTCATATTGATAACCTTCGGGGAATGCCGCAAACTGGTCCGGCCGTTGGGTGATTTCGTCTCCCAAATACCACAGCACGTGGCGCACCGGTTTGCCGCGCTCGAGCATATAGCCGGTGCGGGCGAGGTAAGAAGTAAACTGCGGCATGTGCTTCCACCATGTCTGCCCGCGCAGGAAAGGCGTACCTATGCCACTGCCGAAGCTCGTGCCGGGTGGAAGGAAACCTACTTGCGGGTTGTGAGTGTAGGTGTGGAATACGCAATGCGTCACGCCTTCTATCATGTTGAAGTTTGCCACTTCCTTGAGCATTTGCAAGTGTTCGTTCCATGTAAGCGCAAAGCTGGTGAAACTTTCAGCTGCCACACGGCGTTTGCCGTACAGGTTTGCGGCCGAGGCAGTATTCCTTATCGGTTTGAAGTTGAGGTCGCCCACATAACCGTCGGAGAACGGTTGCCAGAACTCGCACATAGGCACGTCGGCATACTTGAAGTATTCCATTACGTCTATAGGCACCACGTCGCCGCCGGCAGTTTCGTATTGCACCTTTAGACCTTTTTGGTGGGCAAGGTCAGTCATGCGTTTGAAGAACTGCGTATTGTAGAGTGAGGTGAGGCAACGGCGCCAGTCGAGCAGGAAGCGTGTTGTTGTTTCCTGAGAACCGATTACATAGCCCAGCACTGCAGGCAGCCATTTGCGCAGTTCGTAGCCGTTGAACGCACGGAAATCCTGCTCCATGCTCTCTGTCCACGTCTGCGTGCTGCACTCCCAGCTATCCATAAGCATTCCGCCAACGTTACTATCCTTTAGAGGCTTGTCTACAAGGTAGCCCACGTAGTTTGCAAACTGTACGTCTGCGCCCATGCTGTTAAGTTTGTTGCACTCCCAGCCTGTCGCCTCGGGCGGCGCGGGCGAGTTCTTCCAGCCCTTGTTCACGTTGCCGAGGCGGAGCACCGTCCAGCGGCCTTTCGAAGGAACTTTCCAGTTTAGTTTGCCGTCGGCGCTCATAAACTGCGAGATGTCGATAATGTCCTGCGGGTCGACATAGGCGACCTTTGACTGCGCGGCAGGTTCCTGACTCCTTACTGT
>URSZ01000041.1 GCA_900550635.1 uncultured Prevotella sp.
TTCTTTAGGATTAGGCACTATACCCTTATCATGTGGCTTTACACATGATAAATTAAAAAAGTTGGTTGATTTTGATATTCCTCAAAATGAAGTTCCAATAGTTATTATCGGTGTAGGTAATTTATTGGAGAATTTTAATGTAGCTATTTCTAAACGGAAAGACATTGGTCAGACAAATAGATTTCATCAATAATAAAGTTATGAATATTTTAATGATAAATCAACCCTTGAATAACAGGGGGGATGAATCTGCTCATAAAGCTTTAGTTAGGCGATTGGCAAAAGAATTTCCTAAATATGAAATCAATGTTCTTTTTGGAAAATCAACAAATATAGATTCAATTAAACAATTTTCTGTTGAAGCGCCGAATGTGCATTATATCCACTGCGCACCTTCTTTAAATAAAGGTTTCACTAAAATAGGCGAGTTCGGACTAAAACATCGAATGCATTTTTTGTGGTTCTTGCATCCGGGTATAAGAAAATGGTTGCAATATTTCCAAGATTCGGATTTTGTCATATGTGCTCCAGGCGGTATAAACATGGGAGGATTCCAGTCATGGTATCATTTGTTTAATCTCTATTGCGCCAAACTATTTAATAAACCAATAGCTTATTACGGACGGTCTATCGGTCCCTTTCCTACGAAGACACATGACAATAGACTGTTTAAGAAAATAAGTATGGAGTTATTAAATTATTTTAAGTATATCTCCTTGCGTGATAAGAAGTCGGAACAAGTATCAAATAAACTAGGGATACCTTATATACCTGTCGTTGATACAGCTTTTCTTGATTCGCCTCATTGTGAAATTCCATTACAAGTTGCAAAGCAAATAGGTAATAATCCATATTTTGTGTTTGTTCCTAATTCGCTAATTTGGCATTTTGCCTATAAAAATATAGCAACAAAAAATGACGTTATTCAATTTTATACTCACCTTTTAAAGGAAGCATTCAAAAAATACCCTAATTCCAGAGCTGTAATGTTACCACAACTATTTAATGGTAATAGCTACTTGAGCAATGATGTATTATTCATGCGTGATATAGCAAAGAATTTTAGCCGTGAGCAAGTAATGGTCGTTGATGATATCTACAGTTCGGATATACAACAATCCATAATATCTAAATCAATATTTGTAATAGGTGCGCGATACCATTCGATTGTATTCGCTATAAATAATAGCGTTCCATTTATAGCTTTAAGTTACGAACATAAAATGGAAGGTCTATTGGAGACTTTAGCCATGAAACACTGCATGGTGGATATAACGCACCTTTTTGACAATAGAGACGCACAAATGCAAACCATTGAAAAATTTATGGATTTGCTACCGATTAAACCTTATGATAAACAACATACTACTTTGGCTAAAAATATAGCTGAAAGCGGATTTGAAAAACTAAAAAAATGCCTCATTCAAGAATGAAAGAATTACTTGTAATCATAGTGACATATAATGCCATGAAATGGATAGACACTTGTATTAGAAGTGTTTTGTCATCGTCCTTTCATGCTGATATATTTATCGTAGATAATGGTTCTAAAGACGGAACAATAAGGCATATCAAAGAAAAATATCCGCAAGTAATATTTAAACAGAGTACTACAAATTTAGGATTTGGCAAAGCGAATAATATAGGGCTACAATATGCCATTGATAATGGTTATGAATATATCTATTTGCTAAATCAAGACGCTTGGGTTATGGAAGAGACCTTTAGGACATTGATTGACGTTGCAAAAAAATATCCACAATATGGCATTCTCAGTCCGTTGCAAGTACAAGCTAATATGCACAAATTGGATTTCAATTTTGCAGCAGGAGCGTTGTGTTATGAATCATGCCCACATTTTTTTAATGACATTATTTTGGGAAAATTAAACGAAGTGTATAATGTTAAAAGTGTCATGGCTGCACATTGGTTAATGAGTAGAGAATGTTTACTTAAAGTTGGCGGTTTTTCACCTTCATTTCCACATTACGGAGAGGATGACAACTATACAGAAAGGGTTGCGTATTATGGGATGAAAGTTGGAATAGCTATAAAAGCAATTGGTATTCACGACCGTGAGAATAGAACAACTTCCATAAAAAAAAGAATGTATTTAGATTACATCGAAGCTATAAAGTATTTTAGTTCCCCCTTAAAACAAATGAGCAAAAACAAACATAAATCCATAAATATTCTTTTATTAGATGCTGTAAAATACTTTTCTTTTACTCCATTGAAATATATAACTATATTATTTCTAAAAATGAAGTATATTCAGGAAAATCGGGAAATAAGTAAAACCATAAAGGCCGCATTTTTGAAGTACGAAAAGAACTATTAATATAAATGACTTATAGCTGCTATTTTGGCATAAGAATATTCTTGTAGAGTGCCTATAAATGAATATTATACTTGATTACAAATCCTAATAGCTTTAAAAAACAAGAATAGTTATCTATGAAAAAAGTTTTAGCAATACTTACATCAGAAGTAATGTACGGGAAAGAACGTTCAAATATAGAAGTTTATGAGCTGCTAAAAGAACGGACCAACTGTCATTTTTCCGTAATAATAAATAGAAAAGCAAATAGCAAACTTAAAGAATCTGTTAAATTTTTAAATCCGTTTGCGATAGTTTCCCCTAATAGGCATAGTACAAAACATCGGTTGTTTACTTTTCTTAGAACTTTTATCATAGGAAATCTACAAACTTTGTATTACATAATAAAATATAAGCCGGATGTTTTAATGATGTGCAATGAAATCACATTTTATGATTTGTATCCAGCTTTATATTTTTATCGTAAACGTATTATTTATCGCATAGGAGATGAACCTGCTTTTAAGAACCTTTCTTTTAGAAAATACAATGAATTTGTATGGAATCGCTATGTATTACAGAAGGTAACACGCTGTGTCTGTATCTCTCAATATATTATGAATGCAATGAGAAACGCAGGAAGGAAAGACGAAAATGATATAGTTATATACAATTATCCTCCTGCACGCAAACAGATTGGTAAAGATGAGTCTAACTATTATTTAGCATCAAAGGGATGTAATAACGTTGTGTTTGGATTCATCGGGCAAATAATAGAACAAAAAGGAGTACATCATTTCATTGAATGTGCATTGAAAATATTAGCCTTATGTCCAAATTCGTTTTATTATATTGCAGGGTCACTTGCATATAGGCCTACATATACACAACAGATTCAAAACATGATACCTTCAAAATTCAAATCTAATATAATACTTCTTGGTGAAATTGAAGATATCGAGACATTCTTTAAGCATATAGACGTTCTTTGTGTTCCTTCTATTAAACAAGAGCCATTGGGAAATGTTTTAGTTGAAGCAAAGAAGTATTCGCGTCCTTGTATAATTTATCCTACTGGAGGAATGCCTGAATTGATTAGACATTGTATTGATGGCTATGTATGTAAAACTGCTTCCTCCGAAGCGTTATTCGAAGGAATGAAATATTACGCCGGTAATAAAGAATTAGCCATTCGGCATGGAATCGCGTCAAATGCTTCCATAAAGGAACTTGGAATAGACAGAAAAAGGTTTGAAGACAAATGGATGACCATTTTTAAAAACATATTATAAGGCAGCATTCAAATTAGAGCGGGCTGTTTTATCAAAGGAAAGGCCTAAGGAAATGGAACAGCCAGCCTTGGAATTTCTTCCATTTAGAAAGAGTACTCCAATACTCATCTGTCAACTTTAGACACGATTCCTTTTTATCGTCTTCGTATATTGAATGAAACTCCGACGTTGTGCATTTGTCCATTATAGCAATATTACATTCGTAATCCCACGCAAGACTACGTGCGTTCAAATTAGCAGAACCTAAAAAACTGTAAAGCCCATCGACTGTCATTATCTTGGAATGGTGAAAACCACCACGATAAAAATAGACGTTAGCACCTTTTTTCTGTAGCTTCCTTACTGTATACTCTACAACGCGCGGAGTAATCGGAATGTCGCTATTTTCCGAAACCATTATCTCGACATTTACTCCACGTTCTATCGCATTTTTCAACGCTTTGTATATTTTCCTGTTCAATGTAAAATAAGGATTTACAATTTGTATGTCCTTTTTTGCACTATTGATTGCGCTAATAAATGTCTTACGTATAATTTTCGGAGTTTTATTGGGCTCTCTGTTTATTATTGCTATTTCTTTATTTCCTTTAGAGCAGCAGGTATCAGGTTTAAGACCTTTAAAAGATGAAATGTCGGCAAAATCAACCGGGTAATATTTTTCACCTTCTATGTTCTGGTCGGTTGTACGATTCCATATTCTCATAAAAATATCTTGAAATACAGCAACTGCCTCTCCTTCTATCCTTAAATGCATATCGCGCCAGTCACCGACCTCTTTTGTTCCGTTAATATAGTAATCTGCCACATTCATACCTCCGGTATATACTATTTTACCGTCAATTACCACAATCTTCCTATGGTCACGATGTAGGGCATAATCTATCCACGGAAACCTCAGTGGGTCGAACTTATATATTTCTATTCCCCGCTTGCGCAAATGTTCAACATTTTCATTCGATAGCGGGCGATTGTTCGAAGCATTACCGAACGCGTCAAAAAGAGCACGCACTTCTACGCCTTGCCTGGCTTTTTCTTCCAAGATGTCAAACAAAGCAGAAGCTATTGAATCGTTTCTGAAATTAAAGTACTCTAAGTGTATTGAACTTTTTGCCTGCCTAATTGCGGAAAACATGTCGTTGAATTTCTCTTTTCCGCTCGGAAGCAAAGTAACGCTGTTGTTTTCTGTAATAGGTATTCCCGAATCCCGAAGATATTCAACAAAGACTGAATCTGCACGGTCGGCATTTGCATTACATAAGCCGAAAATTAATAATGATAATATTAAGGTTATGCGTCTCACACGTTTTCTCCTTCGTAATCTTCTGTTCTGCAGGTTTTACAAGATAATGCTATAATGTTTCGTGGTTACATATTTTACTACAACATAATACTAAACGAGTCTACTATTCCCACCAGACGATTCTTGTCGTCTACAACAAGAACGGCATGTATCTTATTCTTTTGCAAAATATTATCGATAGTACTGATTTTTGTCTCTGGTGTTACAACCTTCGGATTCTTTGTCATTATATCGTTTACGGTAAGCGAGAAGAATCTGTTTTGCGAACTTTCCATAGCTCGCCTTACATCTCCGTCAGTGATTATACCTACGACTTCATCGTTTACCACCACTACACATAAGCCTAACCGTCCTTGGCTTACCCTGATAATCGCCTTGCCCAATTCCATTTCTGGCGGAACAACAGGAAGGTCTTCTTTATGCATTACATCGCGGGCCGTTGTAAGAAGACGTTTTCCCAAACTACCACCTGGATGAAAACGTGCAAAGTCCTGTACCTTGAAATCGCGGGCCAACATTAATGCACAAGCGAGCGCGTCGCCCACAGCGAGCGCTGCCGTGGTAGATGTTGTGGGTGCCAGTCCCAGCGGGGAAGCCTCGGAACGGACCGTCACCGTAATATGCACGTCCGTATTTTTCGCCAACAACGATTCGGGATTCCCGCTCATGCTTATTACGGGTATTTTCTTTTCTTGAAAATAAGGCAAAAGCCTGAGCAATTCGTCTGTCTGACCACTGTTTGACAGCGCCAGGATTATATCGTCATTACCAACAACGCCCAAGTCGCCATGATATGCGTCAAGGGGATTCAAATAAAAACTCGGGGTTCCTGTACTTGAAAGCGTAGCTGCCATCTTGGCGCCTATATGCCCACTCTTCCCCACTCCAGTTACAATCAGTTTGCCTTTACAGTCGAGAATTAATTTTACAGCACGCTCAAAGTTATTATCCAACAAAGGAATCTGGTCTAAAACGGCCTGGGCTTCATCGCGTAAACATTGTGAAGCTATATTGATAATATCGCTCATATTAATGATTTAATAACTTTTTCCAAATCGTAAAGATTCAACATATTAGGCCCGTCGCTCAACGCATTGTCAGGATTCGGGTGCACTTCGAAAAAGTATCCTGTGGCACCAAATGCTTTAGCCGCGAGAGCTACCGACGGGACATACTTCCTGTCGCCTCCGGTTTTTCCTCCAGCCCCACCCGGACGCTGCACGGAATGCGTGCAATCCATTATCACGGTTTCGGCGTATTGCCGCATTACAGGTATGTTACGGAAATCTATCACGAGATTATTATATCCGAACGTGTTCCCTCGTTCGGTTAGCCATATATCTGTTGCACCGGCATCACGCGCCTTTTCAAACGGATACTTCATATCCTCGCCCGAGAGGAATTGCGCTTTTTTTATATTTACGACCTTTCCGGTTTTCGAGGCTGCAAGCAGCAAATCCGTCTGCCGGCACAAAAAAGCCGGAATCTGAAGCACATCCACAATCTCGCCTGCCGGATCGGCCTGGTACACCTCATGAATATCAGTGAGCAGACGAAGGCCGTATTTGCTTTTCACGTCAGCCAACATCTGCAGTCCCTTTTCCAATCCCGGGCCTCGGAAAGAATGAATTGACGTCCTGTTTGCCTTGTCGAACGAAGACTTGAATATTATATCTAAACCAAACTTATCGTTCAGGCGTACAAGTTCTTTGGCAACAATATCCAATATTTCAGCCGACTCTATCACACACGGCCCGGCAATGAAAACAGGTTTCATAAATTATTTACATTACAGTATAGTATGAACAGGTTGCAAAGGTACTAAATTTTATCATAGCTTTTTGCATGTGTGCCCACGAGGTAAAATATTTTTCAGTGTATCGTTTTCCCGGATTCCGTCCAATTGTTTAAAGAAGTTAAGAAAACAGGTCGGACATATTTCGAATTATGTCTGAGATATTTTAAAATATGTCAGACATATTTTTTTCTTGCTCCCGTGAAGCGATTTTTCAATCGCTCAAAGCATTATTTATACAAAAAAAACATATCTTTGCTTTTGACGTATGTTCTAATGAAACAAACTAATTCACCATGAAAAAAGCCCTTATACCATTCATTACAGTTCTAATCCTTACAAACACTACAACCTATTGTCAAGAAACAAAGCCTTGGAGCACAAAAGAGAAAATAGAGGCATTATCTAAATTCTGGGCCGAAGCCCGACGGAACTTCGTTTATATGCCACAAATAGGCGTGCAACGTTGGGATTCGCTATATCGGGAAAACATACAAATAGCCCTTGACAGCAAGACTGACTGGGATTTCTACTGCCAAATGAAACGCTTTTGCGGCTTCCTGCAAAACGGGCACACAAGTATACAGGCAGACGGCATACCTTGGACTACAACCGCTTTCAGAGGAATGGAATTACAAACCATGTATGCAGATGGAAAAATCATAGTTTCCGGCATAGACAGCCTGAACTCCCTACGTATTCCCCTCGGCAGCGAGATAGTCGAAATAGAAGGCGAGCCGGCCATTGAATACATGAAAAAGAATATAGTTCCGCTGCAAGCAGCTTCGACGCCCCACATACAAATGCGCTGGGCTGCGTCGTCGCTGTTCCAAGGCTTGCACCACACGAAGCACAACATAGTAATACAAACGCTTGAAGGCAAACGTATACCGCTCACGTTAGAGAACTATTACCTGCCATACAATAACGGAAGGACATTCACGCTCCCCGGATTGAAATGGACACAGAACACAAGACCGTTCGACTTCAGAATGCTCGACAAAAAGATAGCTTACGTAAAAATAGGTACATTCCAGAACGAGAGCGTTGTCGATTCGTTTGAAAACAACTTCGACAAAATCAGTAAAGCTAAAGGAATAATAATAGACCTGCGTTCAAACGGCGGAGGCAGCGACCACAACGCCGAAAACATAATCAAACACCTTACCTCGAAAAGCAAGTTCAAAGGCATGGCCATACGTATACGGGCGTATGAGCCACACCGCGCAGCATACGGGTTAGGCTGGTTTGGAGACGGTGCGCTGACACCGGCAGACACTGTTGGCAGCGACTGGAACAGGCTGAACTACCTTTATGCACAAGACTTGGCAATGACGCCATGGGACTTTCAAGAAGTAACGCTCGAGACCGACAGGCCGTATGTGGAGGTGCCTACGATTGTACTGACGAACAATTTCACAGCCTCGGCCGCCGAAGATTTCCTTATATTCGCTTCACAACTTGACAACTTCATAGCCATGGGCGAAACGACATTCGGCAGCACGGGACAGCCTATAACAATGAACTTATGCCGCAGAATGCGCGCCCGGATATGTACGATTGAATGCGCATTCCCCGACCTTACTTCCTTTGAGGGTGTTGGAATAGAACCAGACATCATGGTTCCCGTAACGGTAAAAGACCTCCTCGGCACAAAAGACGTACAACTTGAGACAGCCGTAAAAGAAATGAAGCGCCGGCTCAAAGCAAATAAGTAAGAAAACTGTTAAAACGAAATAACCGCAGGCCATCAGCTCGCGGTTACTTCGTAATCTACGCAACTCCTGCCAGAAAGCAGAGGTTTCAATGCACCAGACACCTTGAGGTGCTCGGGATGTGTGCTGTAAGAAACAACGTCTTCCATGCTTTCGAACTCACCACAAAGGCATATATCCCAACTTTCTTGGGAGTTCACATTATATCCTACCTCTATTTTCCTTATAACAGGAATTATCTTAACAAGTGACATTATCCCGCTGCGGAAAGATTCAAAGGCATTCTTCCTGTCTTCAGCCGCAATGTCATCCTTAAAACGAAATAAAACTACATGCTTAATCATAAATACTGTCTTTGTTAATTTTCACAGCGCGAAAGTAGCCATTATTACGGATTCCTGCTAACAGATTTCATAATGAATGCTTAATTTCTTATTTTTGCACCCTCTGATTCATACACAAATGTTGACAATTTATTTAATACGCCACGGCGAAACAATTGAGAATTGTTCCGGCATACTTCAAGGCTGCACACCCGGACACCTAAATAAAAAAGGAGAAGAACAAATAAAAGCATTAAGCGACAGGCTTGAAGACCTGAAATTTGACGCTTTCGTTTCGAGTGATTTGAAACGCGCCTTAGACTCTGCTGCCATAATAAACAAGAAATTCAACTTACCTATCGATTTGTGTCCACTATTGCGTGAAAGGGATTGGGGTTCTCTTACTGGTATGTCATACACGGAAGCAAAGAAATTAGATGTATTCCCTGATGACGTGGAGACACAAGAACATGGATGTGCCCGGGCTGTAGAATTTTTAAACACCATGATAAAAAAGTATGACGGCAAAACTATTCTTGCAATGGGACACGGATTTATAAACCGTTGCATACTTTCTGCCGTTTATGGCATTCAAAAAAGTGAAGTGCAACGAATGGATAACGGTGAATGCCGCATTTTCAGTTACGAAAATACAATTGAACTAAGCTACAGCACAGAAACAGACGAGGTTTCAGCAAACTAACAAAGTACGTATAAAGTCTGTATTCTTGTAGCTTCACGTCATACGGCCATTAAAATTCAACTAAGCTAGGAATAAAAGTCATTTACATACTTTACCGTAGTAATAAAACCACCAATACGTATCGCCATAATGCTGACGTACAGCATTGGCACGCGTCAATCTATCCTTGTATTTTTCACTGAATTCAACGAAATCCTTGTAATTTGTTTCTGTTAATGTATTATTATATGTAACCTTTGGTTTTGTGCGCAGATGTGAATACAACACTAAAGCTTCTCCGTAATGTTTTGGCAAAACTAAGGTTGAATCGGAAAAATCATAGAATCTCTTTATTTCAGAAGCAAAAAGATCTAAATTTTTCCGCAACAGTGCAGTTGTCAGCAAATAATCTTTTATTTGAGGACGCGACTTGAGCAAATCAGGTTGAGATGAAATCAAATGCAAAAACTGATAAGAGGTTGAAGTCTCTCCGAGAAACGCACCTAAATATTTATATATATTATCAGGATGAAATATCATGTGCGTACTGTCTTTTCGAGGAATAAGCAAAGCGTTTTCTGTTGACGTTACCGGGTATTCGAACATCTTTTCACCAAGAAGCCCGGACTTGGACAAGGCAAAGGCGCGCAAGCATGTCAATCGTTCGCTCGAAACAAGCGACTTCGCTCCCACTTTTACGGCTTCTTCATATTTACTTTCGTTCAAAAGTCGCTCCATCTTTAATTCATAATGCTGCTTGTCGTTGCTATTACCACACAAACCTACGACAACCATCATTATACACAGAATTAAAACGTTGCTTATATAAACAGAACTGCTGTCGCTTTTTCTTCTCTGGCTCGACGCTGAATTGGCAGTTTTAATATAAAGCAACACTGTTAACACCAAAACCGCCAAATAAATTAAAAGTTTGCACAACGAATAATCCGCTATCAAATCGGTTAACACAGCAAGGAATAAAGCAGAGGGCAAGAAGGTAAACGCATAAAGTTTTTCAGGAAGTCTTGTTATTGCCGAAACAGCTGCATGAATTATAAAAACCAGGAATACCACTATTAACGAACCAACCAAGCGATTATACGTGGTATGGCCTTCTGACAAGACGTGCTGCAAATATGCAAGCATGTCAGACTGCAATATGAATATGTAGCAAAAGGAATAAGCCATAAAGACAATCGTCAACATGGCTCGCACCTTATTGCTTGTTCTTTGCGAGTGATTTCGATAGTTAATTCTAAACATCTAAAAACTACGTACAATTAATCAATCAATTTAAGCACAACTGCAGAACGTGCAGGCACGTATATCTTTACCCAGCCTTTACCGAAGGGCTTTAATGTGCTGTCGAACTCGGTAAAATGTTCCACGTTGTCGTCTGTAAGCCCAAAGCCGCCAAACGTTGTCGAGTCGGTGTTAAGTAATACCTTGTATTTTCCCTCTGGAACTCGGAAACCATAATCCGGGAAGCTCCTGCTCGGGTTAAAATTAAAGACAAAAAGCAATTTACCACGCATATAAGCCAGTATCTGGTCATTATCGTCGTGCCATATTTCGACAACTTGCGTTTTCTGGAATTTGCATTCGGTCTTTATAACTTTTATCATCGCCTTGTCGAAATCGCCCAGGTAATGATAGCACAAATTCTCATCGTCTACCAAATGCCATTGCCGACGCGCATATTTATAGCTCCAACCATTGCCTTCACGCGGGAAGTCTATCCATTCGGGATGACCAAACTCATTTCCCATAAAATTCAAATATCCGCCATTTATTGTAGACAACGTAAGCAAGCGTATCATTTTGTGCAAGGCTATACCGCGGTCTACATTGCCATTTCTATAATCGCGATGGAAGTGCCAATACATATCAGCGTCTATAAGGCGGAAAATAATGGTTTTATCCCCTACCAAAGCTTGGTCGTGACTCTCGCAGTAAGAAATGCATTTTTCATCTTGACGGCGGTTGGTTAACTCCCAGAACAAAGAGCTCGGCTTCCAGTCCTCATCTCTTTTTTCCTTTATTGTCTTAATCCAATAATCCGGTATGTTCATCGACAAACGGTAGTCGAATCCGTAACCGCCTTTCTTCACAGGATACGCAAGCCCGGGCATACCGGAAACTTCTTCAGCAATCGTTATAGCATGCGGATTTACCTCGTGTATCACTTCATTGGCCAGCGACAAATAGCAAATAGCGTTGTCGTCCTCATTGCCGTTATAATAATCGGCATAACTTCCGAAAGCTTTTCCCAAACCGTGGTCGTAATACAGCATTGAAGTGACTCCATCAAAGCGGAAACCGTCGAACTTGAATTCTGTAAGCCAATATTTGCAATTTGAGAGCAGGAAATGTATCACTTCGTTTTTCCCATAGTCAAAGCACAGGCTATCCCAAGCGGGGTGCACATGCCTGTCGCCCGAATAGAAAAACTGGTTCGGGTCGCCGGCAAGGTTTCCCAAGCCTTCGCATTCGTTTTTTGCCGCATGAGAATGCACAAGGTCCATTATTACGGCCAATCCTTTGGAATGTGCTTCATCAATTAAACGTTTAAGTTCATCAGGTGTTCCAAAGCGGCTCGACGGTGCAAAAAAGCTTGACACATGATACCCGAAAGAACCATAATACGGATGCTCTTGTATTGCCATAACCTGAATACAATTATATCCGTCGGCTACTACGCGTGGCAAAACGTTCAAACGGAATTCCTCGTATGTCCCGACCTTTTCATTATCCTGGCTCATGCCTATATGGCATTCATATATAAGAAGAGGGTCGGTTTTAGGGCGAAAATCCTTTATTTTAAATTCATAAGGCTTTTTGGGGCTCCACACTTGAGCACTGAAAATCTTTGTAACATCATCTTGTACCACACGCCGGCACCATGCCGGAATCCGCTCACCGCAACCTCCATTCCAATATACTTTCATCTTATAGAGATCGCCATGTTTCATTGCACTCGCAGGCAATGAAATTTCCCAATTCCCGAAATCTTTCCTTTCTAATTTGTATTTTGGGGTTTCTTTCCAGTCATTAAAATCACCTATCAAATATATATCCGTTGCATTTGGAGCCCATTCGCGAAATACCCATCCTTTTGCAGTTCTGTGCAATCCAAAATACATATGACCTGAAGCGAAATCAGAAAGCGTTCCACCATTTGCGGTAAGCTCTTTTATTTTATCGGTTACGCGTGCATGACGTCCTTCTATTGCTTCACTAAACGGTTCCAACCATGGGTCATTAGCTATTAGCGGCAGCTGCTTAGGTTTCTTTTTCATATTCGATAGAATTTTAATGTCATTATATGACAAAGATAGTGAAATTCAATTGAAAGAAAAGCGAAAACAACATTTTCTTTTTCAACCTATGTTCCTGCGAAAAATTCACAGTATGTCACAGCGGGTACTTTGCTTGGCAAGGCGCATAGAATAAAAGGAAAAAGGGATTAGGGCATTTTAAATAAGAAAGCGCATTGCTTTTTAGAAAACTTTATGGAACGGGATGGATGTAAAATTGAAAACTAAAAAAATTATCGCCCGTTTTTTTACGTACCTAATTAGTACTCCCGAAAGCCGTTCTCGGAGGAAAGAAAAAATACAAGGCACATATTTCAAAATATGTCTGACGTATTTTAAAATATGTCTGACATAAGCGAGCCTGCTCCAGAAGCAGGGTTGCGAGGTCTCCTTTAAAACGGAAAACTCTTTCTGAGTTTTCATAAAAAACCAAGAAAACTTTCGGATTTATCCGCTCTGTTTTCTCGCTTATATTATCTATTAAAATTTTGAGAACTTACTGCAATACGCCGCTACGGTATGTACCTTGGCGCACGATATTTCCGTTTCTGTCTTTTTCTACAAAATCGCCGTCCTTTAGCCCATTATGGAAATGTCCTTCAAAACGGGTCCCGTCTTTCTTTTCCTCTATGCCGGCACCTTCTTTTTTGCCGTTTTTAAATGTACCCTTGAACTTTTCCCCGCTCGCGAGCCTTAAGATTCCTTCGCCGTTCATTTCACCTTTCGACCAGTTGCCCTCATATACATCGCCGTTTTTCCATGTATATTTACCAAAGCCGTCACGCAAGTTATTCTTCCAATTTCCTTCATACCTTGCCGCGTCTTTCCATATATATACGCCTTTGCCGCTAAACTCACCGTTAAGGAAATTTCCTACATACTTGTTGCCGTTGGCAAACGTGAGTATACCTTCACCTACTCGCTCGCCGTTCACGTACTGACCTTCGTACATATCGCCGTTCTGGAATTTGTATATGCCTTTACCGTTTTGTATATCATTCTTCCATTCACCTGTATATACATCACCATCGGAATAATAGAAAGTTCCCTTACCGTTACGTTGGTTGTTAGCCCACGAGCCTTCGTATTTCGAACCGTCATTCCAGTCGAATATTCCATGGCCCGACTTTTGGTCGTCTATCCAATCGCCTTTGTAGTAAGCTCCATTTGCGTATGTATAAGTTCCTGTACCGTTACGTTTGTCCGAATCCCACTCACCTTTATAAACATCTCCGTTATAATAGTACATAGTGCCTGTACCTTGTTGGTAGTCGCGATACCAAAGGCCATCGTAACGGTTGTTGTTCTTGAAATAAAAAACGCCGTTGCCATGTTGCTGGTCTTGATACCACTGCCCTTCATACTTTTCGCCGTCAGTGAATTGGTAAATGCCATAGCCTTGGCGCTTCCCTTTAACATATTCACCTTTGTAGGTATCTCCGTTCTTAAAAACGGTTTCTCCCTTTCCATAAGGCTTACCGTTCATTAGCTCGCCACTGTATTGCGCACCGTCCTAAAAAACGTAAGTTCCTATTTTTATCTTTTGTGCGTAAGTTGAAGTAACAAGAGCAAAAACTATAGGTAATATACTTATTTTCTTATTCATAAGTTTCATCTATTATAAATATTGGTTATCGTTTAAAAAGGCTTCCGCTCTTTTCAAATCCTCTGGTGTATCTATACCGATTGTCTCAAGGTCTGTTAAGCCTACTTTGATTTTATATCCGTTTTCAAGCCAACGCAACTGTTCCAAAGACTCGGCTTTCTCTAAAGTTCCTTGCGGTAGTTTAGTTATTTCAGACAACACTTTAGCCTTATATGCATATATGCCTATATGCTTGTAGTAAGTATGCTTTTCAAGCCAGCTGCTTTGTTCTGCTCCACGGATAAAAGGTATAACGGAACGGCTGAAATATAAAGCATTCATGTTATTATCTACCACAACCTTCGGAGAGTTTGCATTGATTAGCATTGACAAGTCTCCGTTTCCCGGATAAGGCTTAACTAGAGTTGCTATTTCAGTACCTGGGTCATCAAAACACTTCATCAAAGCCTCCAGTTGTTCGCAGCGAATAAAAGGCTCATCTCCTTGAACGTTTATTACTACGTCGCAATCCAAACCTATTTTGTTATATGCTTCATTTATTCTATCTGTACCGCTCTTGTGCTCTACAGAAGTCATTATCGCTTTCCCTCCAAAAGATTCTACGCATGACTTAATACGTTCGTCGTCAACCGCCACAAAAGTATCCGGTATAGTTTGTCTAACTCTTTCATACACATGTTGTATGATTGGTTTCCCTTTTAATAAAGCTAGCGGCTTTGCCGGGAAACGGGTCGAAGCATATCTGGCTGGTATTATCGCTACAAATTTCATCGTCTGTTTTATTATCGTAATTTATTCCGTTACGCTTTCAGCAGCGGCTGTCGATACCGACAGGCTGTCGGTTGCACTGCGACTGCAGGAAACATAATTAGGAGGATAGTCGAATTTCTCATCCTGAGAATATCCGAGACTTTTGTCTTTATAAACTTTTGTCATAAAATACGCCCAAATAGGCAAAGCCATGGTAGCACCTTGACCATATGTCATTGTATCGAAGTGTATATCCCTGTTTTCGCCGCCTACCCAGCACGCGCCTACCAGTCGTGGCGCCATACCTACGAACCAACCGTCGGAATGGTTGTTGGTTGTCCCTGTTTTTCCTGCCATTGGCGCTTTCAAATGATACTTGTACCGAAGCCTTCCGCCAGTACCGTGGTCTATCACACCTTGCAGCATTTCCAACATGCGTAAAGAACTTTCTTCGCTTATAACCTCATTCATCGCCGGCTGGAAATCTTCAAGTACATTACCTGCATTATCTTCGATTCTTGTTACAAACAGCGGTGCAACCCTTATGCCTTTGTTTACGAAAGCCGTATAGGCACTTACCAGTTCGCTCACAGATATTTCACAAGGCCCGAGACATAGCGACATGGACGGGTATATGTTTTTGTTCGTCACACCGAAGTTATGTATTAATCCTACAAGGGCCGAAGGGCTTAACTGACTCATGAGATAAGCAGAAATCCAGTTGTTCGACTGTGAGAGTCCCCATTTGAGCGTCACCATTTCGCCGTAACGCGCACGGCTGCTGTTTCGTGGAGTCCATGCTTTGTCGCCAACGATATAAGTACGGCTTACGTTCTCCACCTGGTCACACGGTTCATAACCATTTTCCATTGCCAAGGCGTATAAAAAAGGCTTTATGGTTGAACCTATTTGTCTCCTGCCTTCAGTGCACATGTCGTATTGGAAATGCGAGTAATCCAAGCCTCCCACGTATGCTTTCACCGCACCTGTCGCCGGGTCCATTACCATAAAACCTGCCCTTAAGAAAGACTTGTAATACTTTATCGAATCCATGGGCGACATGATGGTATCTACTTCACCGTGATAAGTGAAAACAGTCATCGGCACACGTTCGTTGAATGCCTTCATGATTTCCTCTTCGCTATATCCGTCTGACTTCATCGATCGATACCTGTCGCTTTGCTTGACCGACTGCATGATAATGCTGTTGGCCTGTTGCTTTGTTATCTTGTTGGTGAAGGGTGCAGTTGGCGAGCGACGTTTTTCGCGTTCGAATATAGGTTGCAGGTATCCTTCAACATGAGCGCTAACCACGTCTTCCGCATATTTCTGCATCCTGGAATTTATGGTAGAATAAATCTTCAAGCCGTCGGTATATATATTATAATATGTGCCGTCGCTCTTCGTATGTTTGTTGCACCATCCGTACAATGGGTCCGTTTCCCAAGCAAGCGAATCGTCATAATAAGTTTGGCTTTGCCATGCAGCGTAATTATCAGGATTCGGTTTGTCAGCCATCAGTATTTTACGCAAATACTCCCTGAAATAAGTTGCTATTCCGTCTTTGTGGTCTATACGGTGGAATGCAAGTTCGAGAGGTTTCGCCTTGTTTTCTTCGTATTCGGCTTCGGTAAGGTAGCCCGCCTTGTACATCTGCGAAAGTACCACGTTTCGTCGTTCCCGACAGCGTTCGGGTTCTCGTATAGGATTGAAGTACGACGGGTTTTTACACATGCCTACAAGCATTGCGCTCTCAGTCAACGTCAAGTCTTTCGGTTGCTTGCTGAAATATGTTGCCGCCGCCGTTTTTATCCCGACAGCGTTATGCAGGAAATCAAAATAATTGAGATACAATGTAAGTATCTCATCCTTTGTATATGTCCGTTCAAGCATTACAGCAATAACCCATTCTATCGGTTTCTGTACTATACGTTTAGCGTATGTACTTGCCGTTGAAGAATACAGCTGTTTGGCGAGCTGTTGCGTTATTGTCGAACCGCCACCGGCGCTCGTCTGCCCCATTATGCCACGTTTAATTATCGCCCTCATCAATGCACGGAAATCTATACCGGAATGCTCATAAAACCTTACATCTTCCGTAGCAATAAGAGCTTTGAACACGTATGGCGATATTTCGTCTCCCGACACAAACACGCGGTTTTCCGACCGCGCCCAAGTACCTATCATCTTTCCATCAGACGAATATACTTGTGAAGCAAATTTATCTATGGGATTGTCCAGTTCCTTTACATCAGGCACATAGCCTATCCAACCTTTCCAAATGGCAAAAAAACATGCTGCGACGCTTAAAACCGCCACAACCAGCAATCCCCATAAAATATGTATGAAACGGCGACGCATGAATCGTTATATGTTGTAGTGGGCAAAGATAATCATTGCGTCCGACATGGCAAAAGACAAAAACCGCCATTGTATGCAGGCTAACAATCCCGTTGCATATAAATAGGAAGAAATACTCATTAAAACCATCACTAAAAATCCCTGATTATATACAAAAAGACATGCGCAACTGGAGAGCTGGGAAATCTAGAAAAGGGCGGTATAATAATTGGAAGTAAATATAAAATAGTAGCTTTATAGAGTAAAGGAGGCTATAAATAAGCCTCCTTTACTCTACTTATGTGCTTATTTGACATGCAACTTGAGCTTAGTGCCTTTTGTTACATCACCAGAACTTAATTTATTCCATTTGATTATGTCTGCAACTTTGACATTATAAGAAGCTGCAATTCCAGATAGGGTTTCACCTTCTTTTACTTCGTGAAAGAACACCATAGTTTCCGCGGATTGATTATCGTCATTAGAAAAATCCCCCTCTTTTACATCTGCTTCATAGAGAGGAGTTCCTTCTACAATAAAACTACTTTGTCCGTATAAAAGAACAGACCAACTTTTGCTCTTTACGACACCATCTGCCAGACCAATAGCACCCGGATACTTGTCAATAGCTTTGTCGATAGCCTCTTTCATGTTAGGTGTACCAATGGGAAAGAACAAGATAGTGTGTGCTTTATCAACGCCTTCAACTCGTTGATTTGCTTTTTGCAACGATGCGGCCGCCTTTCCTAAAGGTACATTCTTTGTTGAGATGACTGTAAAGTCTGTCAGTCTGTGAGTACAGCTACTCAACCCCACTTGTAGAAGAAGTACTCCTACTAAAAATATTTTTTTCATTCCAAAAACTTTGTCTTTCAGCTCCTCAAGACCTTTACATTAAACACCAAAGCGTGGAACTGCAATATATGATATTCGGGGAGTCGGATACAGCTCGAAATGAAAAAAAGAGCTAAACATCTGCAAATATAACCATTGATTTTCTGTGCTTTATGTGGTATCAGATTCGGGA
>URSZ01000042.1 GCA_900550635.1 uncultured Prevotella sp.
GTCATACTCATTGGTTGTATAGGTAAGACCGTTTGGTGCAGGCGTGAGCTTCCAGCATTCCTGCACCACTTTCCGAACCTGCGCCTTCTCCATCTTTACTTGAGAGCAGACGAGCAACGGGATAATGTCATTGAGGCAAAAAGAAACAGAACTGATGCCCACGCTTGCCATGATGTCGAGCAGCAGTTCCGCCATCTCTATCTCCAAACGGTTGCGGTTGCTTCGGATAATCTTCCGCAAGGCATCTGTTTCCAGCTGCTTCGGGTTGAACCACATGCGGCTTTCTTTCTCGGTGGAGAGTTGCCTGTGTTGCAGGAAATGGAGAAAAGCTGGGATTTCCGCTTTCAGCTTTTGCAGGAAGTCTGTATCGTCATTCTTGAGCGGCACAATTTTCCGCACCCAATAGCGTGTCTCGCCAATGTCAATGATGACGGGCAGATGCTCGTTGTTGGAACACAACACGAACTTTGCGAAGAAGCCTATCTCGTCACGGTCTTTTCCTTTCGCCTCTACCTTGTAGGAAAGCGTGGTACTGAGATTCTTCAAACGCTCGCTGTCCTCACGGCGGTTGAGCAATACCTCGTCCACCATGATGAGCAGCTTGCCAGCCCAGTCGGAATTGAACTGGCTGCGGAAGTCCTCGTTGGTATTGAACGTCACGTTGTTTTGGAATACGGCTTTCAGGAAGTTCAGGAACGTACTTTTGCCCGTATTCCGTTCTTCGGACACGAGCAGGAGGATGGGGAGTTTCTGAACGGGATAGAGGTAGAGCAGCTGCAAGTAGTCCATGCCCAACTCGTACTGTTCGCCGAAGATGTGTTCCACCAACGAGCGGATGCAGGGAAAGTCGCCCTCCTGCGGCTGGTGGTTTATCGGCTCGTAGAGGTTGAGGAACTTGCCGACAACGGGCTGGTAGCCCACATGGTCGGGTACGGTGCAGAAGCCGTCATACTTCGGGACACTTGCCATGTAATCCTTGCCGTAGTCCTGCCGCAGGGTCTCGGAGTTCCATGCGATGCGCTTTCTCACATAGCCGCCGTCAATGCGGGGCTGGTCCACAATCTTGTAAAGCGTTGTGCCTACTCGGATGAATGTTTCTTTCTTTTCCATGTTTCAAATATAGGTTTTAGTGCCGCCGACACCCTGTCGGCAGGCGGATTAAACATGGCTGCAAAGCTACGGCATGACGGTTAAAACCTTGATACGTAAAACTATGCAGAACGGCGCAAAAGAAACCGACAAACAAGAAAATGCAGCGAAACGGGCAATGCCAGCCATCAAAAGGTGAAAAGAAAAAGCCCGAAGAAGCGGATATACTCACTTCTTCGGGCAGACTTGGGTTGTGTGAATGCACGGGCGTATTGACACGCAACCGCACTCGCTAACACTTACACGATGTGCTGTTGCCTAACGAAAGCCAAAGCATTTGTTTGTCTTTTCGCGAGCACAACCTTTCCAACAGGGCATTGCGTACCCTTGCGGCATTGGGCGTGTTGATACGAAAAGCTAATGCTACGACCATCGGCAAGGCATACACGTCCGCATAATAGCCGTTAGGCAGACTGATGCGCCTTTCCACATCGCAAGGTTGCAACACTCCGCTCTTATACACGGCTCGGATGGCGGCACGGAGTGTCGGGGCTATCACATCGAACAGAGCTACCAACTCCATTTCGTTCATCCATACGTTAGTGGCATTGGACGGTACGGCAACCCTGCCGCATCCGTCTATTGTGATTGTTGTCCGTTTCATAGGCTGTGCGTTATATGGCGAAACGTCCGCTTACCTTGCTCTCAAAGGCGGATATGTCGTTTTCAAGTTTAGCGTTGGTCACTTTCGCGTAAATTTGCGTGGTGATTATGTTCGTATGCCCTAAAATCTTGCTTACGCTCTCTATCGGCATACCGTAATTGAGAGCTAAAACTGCGAATGAATGGCGGCTTAAATGGAATGAAACCAGCTTCTCTATCCCGCATTTCTTCGCCACAGCCTTGATGCGTTTGTTCACCGTGTCAAGTGAGCCGATATTGAAAAGCCGCTTGTCAGTCCTGAACGGTTCGTAACGCCTGATTATCTGCATGGGAATGTCCATCAGCTTGATTTGGAATGGCACGCCCGTCTTTTGGCGTTTCGACACAATCCAAGGTGTACCGTTCATTTCCACGATGTTGTCGGTGGTCAAATTCTTTATGTCTGTGAACGAGATGCCCGTCCAACACCCGAAAAGGAACAAATCCCTCGCCAAAGCGAAGTTGGGATTGTCCAGCTTGATTGCGCTCAGAGCTTTGATTTCATCCTCCGTGAGAAAGCCCCGCTCCTTGTGGTCGGGGTCAACGTGGTACATTGCAAACGGGTTTCTCGGTATCTTGCCGTTGTAGTGCGCCGTGGTGACAATGTGTTTCAGCGGTATGGAGTATATCCACACGGACGATTGCGCCAGCCCCACTTCGTTGCGCAGGTACAGGCAATAGTCACGGATGAAGTCCTCCGTCAGTTCGTTCATTGCCATGTCCGTCCGCTTGTATTGACGCTTGATGAACTCCGCCACGTATTTGCGGACGGTCAGGTACTTCTGATACGTGCGCTTGGAGCGGTCTTTGCCCACCCGTTTGGCAAATACCTCGTTCTCCTTGTCAAAGGCTCTCAATAGAGTTTCATACTCCGTTCCGATGCCCTGATAGGCGTTGCGCACCATTTCCGCCGTAACAAACGCCTCGCGGTCGGAAAGCCGCTGATAGTGCTTCGTTATTTGCGCCTTGATGTTGTCCAGCGCATAGTTCACCGCCACCGCCTCGCGGCTCTTGCCTTTCGCCCTGTTGCCTTTGGCATCCCACAAATCCTTGGAGATGCGCTGTTTGCAACTGAACTGTGCGATAGTCCCGTTGATTGTAACCCGTCCCATGATGGGGACAATTCCGTTCTTTTCCTTGCTTCCGTTTACATAGAAGATGGTCTTGAAAGTACTCCTCATAATCCTACTTTTTTGTTTGGTGCAAAATTAGTTTACGGGAGTTGTAAAGGCAGAATGTAAACCTACGCAGAACGCAGAAATAGAGACCATTAGTGTTAAATGTGCATTCGGTGTCGGGTAATGGTTTGGAAGTGCATCTGTTGCTGCAATTCGCCTAAATCCGTTTTACGCCCTTGCGCCATTCTGTGCCACCCGAAGCCAAACTCTCTGACCGTCAGTGAGAATGCTCAAATTCGCTTTATTCTGCGTTTTATCCTATTATTTTCAGATAAAACGCTGCGTTTGTGCTGCATGTTTTTATAAAAGGGTGCATGTTGCTTTGCGTATAATATAAACAACGTGCCCGACATATATTATAATGTCAGGCACGTCGTCTGATTCGTTACGCAAGGATAGGGGAGAACTCCCGCAGTTGTCATCGTATCGGCAATTCCGTGTTTTGATAATGTGTTGCCGCGTGCGTTATTTTACGGTTTCTTGTTTACGTAGTAGTTAAGCCAGTTGGAGTAGAACAAGTCGGCCGGCTTTTGCCAGGAATAGTTTATCCCCTGCTCTGGGTCGTCGTTTATATAGTAGTTTTCGGGGCGTGATATGTCGAGCCCGCGGTTAACGTCGCGGTTGTATTCGTTGTCGAGCGTTGCCGGCGAGTATTCCAAATGCCCCATAACGAAGAATTCGCTGCGGTTTACGGGTTTTACGATTCCTACCCCCGAGCGGTCTCCCTCAACGAAGATTTCGAGGTCAGACACGCGGTCGATGTCTTCGCGGCGCACTTCGGTGTAACGGCTGTTAGGCATGTTGAAACGCTCTTCCAACCCACGGAAAATAGGCAGGCCCGAGCGCTGCAGCTTTTGCTCGTAAACGCCGAAAAGCTTGTGAGGCAAATCGTATTTGGGCACGCCGTAATGGTGGTATAATCCCACTTGCGCTCCCCAGCACAGGTATATGGCCGAGCGTATCTCGGTGCGCGACCAGTCGAAAATTTCAATCAGCTGTTGCCATTAACGCACGCTTTCAAAAGGAATCCGCTCCACAGGTGCACCCGTAACTATCATGCCTTCGTATTGCTGCGAGGCAAGCTCGTCGAAGTTGCGGTAGAAAGCATCCATGTGCTCCTGCGGCGTGTTCTTATATTGCTGGCCGCGTATCTTCATGGGAATAAGCTGGACAGGCAAATCGGTTTTCGACAACTGGCGCGAAATGTCAAGCTCGGTCACGGCTTTTATAGGCATTAGGTTGAGGAGCAAAATCCGCAACGGCTTTACACCCTCGGGAACTTCATCGTATATGGTAATACCTTGGGAGCGCAGCTCTTTTATTGCCGGTAGATTTTTTGGAACGTACAAAGGCATGTCGTTACTTCTTATAAAAATCGTTTATGTATCGCTGTCGTAAGCGGGTGCGTATTTTGTAGGAACTTGTTGTGTCCGTTTTGTGTAGCACGTAATCAATGGAGTGCGGTTTTGGAAAACCCTTATATGCGCCCCGCAGTATCGCGGAGCGCATATAAGCATGTTTTTTACCAGATGTTTGCGCGTTTTTCCTCAGGCAGGTAAAGTTTGTTCTCCTTACCTACGTGGAACGCTTCATACCAGGCATTGATGTGCGGAAGTGTTCCGTTCACTCTCCAACGTCCGAGTGAGTGCGGGTCGACTTTCGTGCGCATACGTATGTCTTCGTCGGTGATATTGTCGCGCCAAACGTTTGCGTAAGCCAGGAAGAAACGCTGGTTGGGCGTGAATCCGTCAGCACTGTCGAGCGGGGTTTCCTTCATTGCGTTCTGCAATGCCTGGTAAGCCACTTCTATGCCTCCGTGGTCGGCAATGTTTTCGCCAATCGTCAGGGCACCGTTTCCGTTCAGTCCTGGAAGTACTTCGATATTGTTGAAATAGTCGATAAGTACTTGTGCGCGTTTTTTGAAATTGTCAGCGTCGCCCTTGGTCCACCAGTCGCTCAGATTACCATGCTTGTCGAACTGGCGTCCCATGTCGTCGAATCCATGTGTCATCTCGTGCCCGATAACAACTCCGATTGCGCCGTAATTGAAAGCGTCGTCGGCGTTGGGGTCAAAGAAAGGCGGCTGCAGTATTCCGGCCGGGAAGCAAATTTCATTGGTTGTGGGATTATAATATGCGTTGATTGTTTGCGGATCCATGTGCCATTTCATGCGGTCTACTTTCTTGTTGACGCTACGCTCTATTATATCATCGCTTTTGTATGCACTTGCTTCCGCCATGTTCTCATACAAGGATTTCGACTTGTCTATTTTCAGTTTTGAATAGTCTTTCCATGTGTCGGGATAGCCTATCTTGATGTAGAAGTTCGCAAGTTTGTCGAGTGCTTTGGCTTTTGTGGTGTCGCTCATCCAGGTTTGTGCCTGTATTCTTTCGCCTAATGCTTTCTGCAGGTTCTTTACGAGTTTGAGCATTCTGGTTTTCGATGATTCGGGGAAGTATTTTTCAACGTACATCTTACCTACGCCTTCGCCGAGTACACTCTCTACCGTCGATACAGCACGTTTCCATGTTGCCCGCTCTTCTTTAAGCCCCGACATGGTTTTTCCGTAGAAATTGAAGCGTACAGTCCTTATCGTATCGCTCAGGTAAGGAGCGGCAGCGTCTATTAAGTGGAATTGCAAGTAGGCTTTCTGTGCGTCTACAGGCGTTTCTTTCACGATTTTCTCTATTTCGTGTATTACTTCGGGCTGGTCGATGCTTATCTCGTCGAATTTTGGGAATTTCTGTGTTGCGAAGTATGTATTCCAGTCGATTGCGGGATAATCCTTTACAAGCTGCTCGAATGTCATCTTGTTGTAGTTTGACGACGGGTCGCGAAGTTCCGTTGCGCTGCTCGAAACTTTGGCAATCTGTGTTTCCATTGCCAGCACTGTTTCCATTTTCTTTTTTGCGGTTTCAGCGTCGTCGCCAAGGAAGGCGAACATGTTTGTTACGTAGTCCTTGAAGGCGTTGCGAATTTTAACCGTGGCGCTGTCGTCGTTCAGGTAATAGTCCTTTTCGCCCAATGTTAGCCCGCCCTGGCTTACTTGCACGAGGTTCATCTCGCTGTTCTTTATGTCGGCGCCCACTATTGTGTAGAAGTATCCGCCCATTCCGCGTCTTTCGAGCGAGGACATCACTTTCATCACGTCGGCCGGCGTTTTTATTCCGTTTATTGTCTCAAGGTCTTTGCGCAGCGGTTCGATACCTTCCTTGTTCTTGCGTGTGCTGTCCATTGCAAGATTGTACAGGTCGCCTATTTTCTGCCCTATGGAGCCTTCGGCCTGTTGTTCTTTCGCGAATCCTTCGATTAGCTCGTGCAGCTGTTTGCTGTTGTTTTCCATAAGCTGTTCGAAAGTGCCGTAGCGCGAATATTCGGGCGGAAGCGGGTTGTTCTTCTTCCATCCGCCGCATGCAAACTGGTAGAAGTCATCGCCCGGCTTTACGCTGGTGTCGAAGTTTTCCTGTTGTATTCCCGTAGTGAGGGAATTGTTGTTGCAAGAAGCTGCAAAGGCGGCAACGGCCATTGCAGAAACTATCATTTTAAAGTTCATAAATGTTATGTTTTTGTTTTCCATTTTCGTGAGTTCACGGATTTCGCGACGTCAGTCAGTTTTCCGCATTGAAGCGTTCGAGTTCTTCTTCGGCTTTTTCCCATTCCGACATCGCGGTTTCGAGCTGTTTGCTCATTGACGCGTGGCGCGTGAACAATGTTGTGTCCGAGGCGTTGGCCGGGTCGTTCATCTGGCTTTCGAGCATTTTCACGGCGGCCTCGAGCTGCGTCACGTTTTTCTCGGCTTCGGTGGCAGTGCGTTCCAGTTTCCTGAGTCGTTTGGCACGTTCCTTTTGCTGTTCGTATGCCAGGCGTCCTTCCTCGGGCGCTGTGCGCGGAGTTTCGGGCTTTATGCCCGAGGGACGCTGTATGTCGGCCAGGGAGGTGAGCTTGTTCTTTTCCAGGAAATCGTATATGCCTCCAAGGTATTCCCTTACCTTTCCGCCGCCGAACTCGTAAACCTTGGTTACAAGGCCGTCGAGGAAATCGCGGTCGTGGCTTACTATGATTGCCGTTCCGTCGAAAGCGCGTATGGCCTCTTTCAGCACGTCTTTCGTGCGCATGTCGAGGTGGTTGGTCGGCTCGTCGAGAATCAGGAAGTTTACCGGCTCGAGCAGCAGACGTATCATGGCAAGACGGCTGCGTTCTCCTCCCGAGAGGAACTTTACGTATTTGTCGCTTGCCTCGCCGCCGAACATGAATGCCCCGAGTATGTCGCGTATTTTAAGGCGTACCTCTCCGCGGGCCACGCGGTCGATTGTGTCGAACACGGTTATGTTGTCGTCGAGCAGTTGTGCCTGGTTTTGTGCGTAATATCCTATTTCGACGTTGTGTCCTACCTTGAGTTTCCCTTCGAAAGGTATCTCGCCCATAATGCACTTTACGAGCGTTGACTTGCCTTCGCCGTTTTTGCCTACGAAAGCCACTTTTTCGCCGCGGCGTATTGAGAACGACACGCCCGAAAAGATATTGTGCTCGCCGTAGTTTTTCGAAACGTCCTCGCATATCAGCGGGAAGTCGCCGCTCCGTTGGCAGGGCGGGAACTTCAGGTGTAGCGACGCGTTGTCTACCTCGTCTACTTCGACGGGTACTATTTTTTCGAGCTGTTTCAGGCGGCTCTGCACCTGGTTTGCTTTAGTGGGCTTGTAGCGGAAGCGTTCCACGAAGCTCTTTATGTCGGCTATTTCCTTTTGCTGGTTTTCATAGGCGCGCAGTTGCTGTTCGCGGCGTTCGGCACGCAGTTTCACATATTCGTCATAGCCCACGCGGTAGTCGGTTATCTTGCCCACGCTTATTTCCATGGTGCGGTTGGTAACGTTGTTCAGGAACGCGCGGTCGTGGCTTACGAGCAGCACGGAGCATGAGGCGCCGGCCAGGAAGTTTTCGAACCATTGTATGCTCTCTATGTCGAGGTGGTTGGTGGGCTCGTCAAGAAGCAGCAGGTCGGGGCTTTGCAACAGAATTTTTGCCAGTTCTATACGCATGCGCCAGCCTCCTGAGAACTCGCTTGTGGGGCGGTCGAAATCGCTTCGCACGAAGCCCAGCCCTGTAAGCGTGCGTTCTATCGCTGCATGGTAGTTTCCGCCTCCGGTTATCTGGAAGCGTTCATTCTCGCGCGTGTATCGCTCCACGAGAGCCATGTATTCCTCGCTCTCATAGTCGGTGCGGCTGGCAAGCTCGCTGTTCAGCTGTTCTATGTGCCTGCGCAGCTGTTCCACTCCTGCAAAGGCCTTTTCGGTTTCCTGCATTACCGTTTGCGAGTCGCTCAGCTTCATTACTTGCGGAAGGTAGCCCACCGTTGTGTCGCGGCTTATGCTTACCGTTCCAGCTGTGGGTTTCTGCAATCCTGCCAATATCTTGAGCAAAGTGGATTTTCCCGCGCCGTTCTTGCCTACAAGCGCCACGCGTTCCCTGTCGCCAATGACAAATGTGGCGTTGCTGAAAAGCGGGCGCGCGCCGAATTCCACTGATAATCCTTCAACTGATACCACCTTTAGCACACGTTTAAAAAAACGTGTGCAAAGATACGTAAAGTTAGGCGCAATACAAAGGGATTGCGGCTTTTGTGTGCCCGCAGCCGCTTATATTTCCATGTAAGTCGTCAAACGCATGTGTGGCGCGGCGCACGGTCGGGGTGTTCTTTGCATGCTGAGGTGTGGAGCGGGACTTGCAAGCAGGGGAGTCTGTGTTTGTCTGTCGGCAAAACCCCGGTTTTCATGCGGGTTTGGAGGCCGTCGAAAATATGTCTGAGATATTTTAAAATAGGTCAGACATATTTTGAAATATGTGCCTTGTATTTTTTATTTGCTCCAAGGGGGGCTTAAAATGAAACAAAAAGTTTTCACAAAATCCGGCTTATTTCCGTTTGCGGTAGAAGCGCACCCAGTCTATCTCCATTTCGACCGGCAGGTCGGCCGTGTCGACCTTTCCCACCCACGAGCCGCCAAGCTGCATGTCAAGCAGCAGGTAGAAGCCCTTGTCGGTAAACGGGAACTGCCCCTTCTTGTCGGTTTGTATGCGGGGATAGGCAAACGTGCGCTTGTCGTTGATGAAGAACACAAGGCTGTCGCGGTGCATTTCAACGCAGTACACGTTGTAGCCGTCGGGGTCTATCCTTCCGGTGCTGCCCTGCGGGGGATTGTCATTTATCCCGAGTGTGTAGGTGTAGGCCGAATGCACCGTCTGGTATGCTATGGAGTCGTAGTTGAGCCGTTCCATTATGTCGATTTCGCCGCCGTCGGGCCACGGCTCGTTTTCCGGCAGCAGCCAGAAGGCAGGCCACGCCCCTTTTGCTCCGTGCAGGCGGGCGCGTATCTCTATGCGGCCGTCCGAAAATCCCACCTTGCCCTTGGTGTAAATGCCGCCGGTGATGTAAGGTGCCGGGTCGTCGGGCAGCCCGGGGTTGACAATGCCGCGCAGCACCACGTTGCCGTCGCGCATGGCATAGAGGCCGTCGTAGTCCGACATGTGTTTTTGCCAGTCGGCCGTGCCGCGTGGTATCTTGCTCCACACCGCAGTGTCGAAATGCTCTTTCTGGTTGAAGTTCTCTTCCCAGGCCAGTTTCCACGCACCTTTGTGCGTGCTGCAGCCGGACATGGAAAACGCCGCCACGGCTGCCGAAAAGATGATAAGCAACTTTTTCATAGCTCAAGCATTTTAAAATTTACTGTTTCCGGGATGTTGTGCGAGTGTGCCGGACGTGCTGCGCACAATATGCCTTTACTTATACCAAAGATAGGTATTTTTGCTCATAGTAGAGGAAAAAGACACGTGAAAAGCAAATAATTTATACATTTGCACATATTTTTATCAAAATACTGCTTAAAGAATCAAAGCGATGGAAGAAAGAGGAAATTTCGGCAGCAAGCTGGGTATAATTTTCGCTACCGCCGGTTCGGCCGTAGGGCTGGGAAACATCTGGAGGTTCCCTACCGAGGCAGGCAACAACGGCGGCGGTGCGTTTTTGCTGGTATACATATTGTGTGTTGTGCTTATGGGTGTGCCTCTCATGGTTGCAGAGTTTGCCGTGGGCCGGCATTCGCGCGCCAACACCGGTTCGGCTTTCCGCATTCTCTCAAAGCGCCGCAGCTGGGGGCTTTTGGGAAAAATGGAAGTGCTTGCCGCATTCCTTATTCTGGCTTACTATTCCGTTGTGGCGGGATGGACGCTTTACTATGCTTTCCAGTCGCTGCTAAACCGCTTTAACGTCATGGCGCGTCAGGGCGACTCTTCCGTCTTTGCCGACAATTTCAACAGTTTTGTCTCCGACCCGTGGTTGCCGCTGCTTTGCCTGGCGGCTTTTCTCTTTGCCACGCATTTCGTTGTGGTACGCGGCGTGAAGAGCGGCATAGAACGCTCGTCGAAGATTCTCATGCCTTTCCTCTTCCTTCTCATGGTGGTGCTCGTTGTGTGCGCCCTCACAACGCCGGGTGCGGCCAAAGGGCTGGAGTTCTTCTTTACGCCCGATTTCTCCAAGATAGATTCCGGCGTAGTAATGTCGGCCATGGCGCAGGCTTTTTATTCGCTCAGCCTTGGTATGGGTTGCATGTGTACGTATGCCTCGTATTTCAAGCGCGACGCCAATATCACCAAAACTGCTTTTACCGTGGGACTGATGGATATGAGTGTGGCCGTAATGGCAGGCATTGTGATATTCCCCGCCGTGTTCTCCGTGCCCGGGCTTGAGCCCGACGCAGGCCCGTCGCTTGTGTTCATAGCTTTGCCCAACGTGTTCCAGATGGCTATGGGCGGAATACCGGCCATGGCTTATGTGTGCTCGCTGGCGTTCTACGTTCTTTTGGTGGTGGCAACGCTTACTTCCACCATTTCGTTGCACGAGGTTGTTACGGCTTACCTTTCCGAAACGCGCAACATGCCGCGCCGGCGTGCGGCGTGGTACGTAACGGGCGGCAGCCTTGTACTCGGCATTTTCTGCTCCCTATCGCTTGGCGTGTTGAGCGGTATGACGGTTGCCGGAATGACTATCTTCGACCTGTTCGACTATGTAACGGCTAAGATAATGCTTCTTGCCGCCGGTTTCCTTACGTCGGTTTTCGTCGGGTGGGTTCTCAAGCCTCATGCTCTTGCAAACGAGCTTACGAACTGGGGTACACTCAAGCTGCGTTGCTTCAGTGTGCTTGTGTTCATGCTCAGGTATGTGGTGCCTTTAATCATTGCGGGAGTATTCCTCGACGGGCTCGGCCTTCTTAATATCCTGTAATGCCCCATGCCCGGTCCGTTGCGTTTTAACCGCCACGACCGTGCCGCCACGGCTGTCCTTGCTATAGCCCTGCTGCTTGGTTTCCTGTTTGTCTTCTTTTGGAAAGGCGACGAGCGTACAATAATGCCGCCCACCGACAGGCAGGCAAGCGAAATGCGCGGATTTGCCTCACACGCGGACGATACATCGCGCAACGCGGTACGTCCAGGCAAGGAGATACGTGCCTCGCTTTCCCGCTTCAATCCCAACACGGCCGACAGTGCGCGGCTCGTAAGGCTCGGGCTTCCTTCTTTTGTAGCTGCAAACATAGTGAAATACCGGCGCGCCGGGGGAAAGTTCCGCCGGCCGTCCGACTTGGCGCGTATTTACGGCATGTCGCAGGATGATTACCGGCGCATTGCCCCATATATCGACATTGAGGAAGCTGTGCCCGGGCCTGCGCCGGCACGCACGGAGGTTTACCGGAGCAACAAGTTGCACGAAGGTGAGACGGTTGACCTGAACTGCGGCGATACGTCGCAACTTAAACGTGTTCCGGGTGTGGGCAGCGTGTTGGCGCGCCGCATTGTGAAATATGGCAACCTGCTGGGCGGATATGTGTCGCCCGCACAGGTTGCGGAAGTGTACGGTATAAGTCCCGACGCGGTAAAATGGTTCCGCACCGATAACGCCGCGCCGCGCAAGGTAAACCTGAATACGGCAGCATACGGCGAAATGCTCCGCCACCCTTACCTCAACAAGCCGCAGGTGGAGGCTGTAATGCGCCGGCGCAGAACGCTCGGCAAAATATCCGACATCGGGCAAATGCGATTCGACAGCGCGTTTACCGAGCGCGACATACAGCGGCTCGCCCCGTATGTGGATTTCTGAAAACGCCTTTTTGTATGCCTTTGTTGCAGTACGCCGGTGTGCCGGAGGAATATTGTGCGGCGCGCGGGGGCGAATGTTAAAAATCTGGCTGTAAAAAACGGCTTTTTACCGCCAATGTCGAAAACTGTGGCACAGCCGGTTAAAACCCCTTGCTTTGTAAAAAAAATTATGTGCCTTGTATTTTGAAATATGTCAGACATATTTTAAAATATCTCAGACATATTTTTGAGAGTGTTCGGGAGGGGTTGAAAACCGGGCGACCCGGGGAAATCACGGCACGCTTTTTGCTGCACCCCGCGCACAAAAAAACGGGACGCCGCCGTTGCCGGTATGCGTCCCGCTGTGTAGTGTGTCGTGTTGTATCGGTCTTGGTTCTTTTATTGGGCAAGCGCCTTTTGCAGGCGTTCCACAAAGCTGTCGGCCTGGTCAACGGAAAGGCACAGCGGCGGGAGCAGGCGCAGTATGTTTGTGCCCGACGCGCCCGTGAACACATGCTCGTTGAATATCAGGCGCCGGCGCAGTTCTTTTATGGGTTCGCCGAACTCCAATCCTATCATCAGGCCGCGTCCGCGCACTTCGGTAATCTGCGGTACGGACTTGAGGCGCTCTATCAGGTGGCGGCCCACTTTGTCGGCGTTGTCAACAAGCTGTTCCTGCTCTATGACGTCGAGCACGGCAAGGGCTGCCGCACATGCGAGGTGGTTGCCTCCGAATGTAGTGCCGAGCTGTCCGTACACAGGCTTGAATTTGGGCGAAATCAGCACGCCGCCCATGGGGAAGCCGCAGGCTATGCCTTTGGCAACGGTTATGATGTCGGGGCGGACACCGAGGTGCTGGTGGGCAAAGAACTTGCCCGAGCGTCCGTAGCCGCATTGTATCTCGTCGCAGATAAGGACGGTGCCCGTGTCGTCGCACGCCTTGCGCAGGCCTTGCATGAACTCCGCTGTTGCGAGCCGTATGCCGCCCACGCCCTGTATGCACTCTACTATGACGGCGCATACGTCGCCTTTTCCCAATTCCGCTTTGAATGCGTCGAGGTCGTTCATGGGCAGGAACGTGGTGTGCCCGTTGCTGTTGATTGGCGCGTTGATTTTAGGGTTGTCAGTCGCTTCCACGGCGAGCGATGTGCGCCCGTGAAAGGCGTGCGAGGCCGCGAGCACGCGGGTGCGCCCGTTTTGGAACGAAGCCAGCTTGAGGGCGTTTTCGTTTGCCTCTGCGCCCGAGTTGATAAGGAACAGGCTGTAGTCGTCGTAGCCCGAGGCTTTGCCTAACCTTTCGGCGAGTTCCTCCTGCAGCTTGTTGATTACGGAGTTGGAGTAGAAGCCAAGGCGGTTGAGCTGCCGGGTTATACATTCTATATAGTGCGGGTGGCTGTGTCCAATGCTGATAACGGCATGGCCGCCGTAAAGGTCGAGGTATTCCTGTCCGTTGGAATCCCATACGTTGCAGCCTTTCCCGCGGACGATGTTTACATCGTAAAGCGGATATACGTCAAATGGTTTCATAATGTTCGTTTGTTGTTAGCCGTTGTTTTTCAGAATCCCACGGCCTTGAGCTTCAGTCCTGTGGTTTCGGGGATTCCGAACATGATGTTCATGTTCTCTACCGCCTGTCCCGCAGCTCCCTTCAGGAGGTTGTCGATAACCGACGTAACGAGCAGGCGGTCGCCGTATTTCTGTGCATGCACGAGAGCGCGGTTGGTGTTGACCACCTGCTTCATGTCTATGTCGCGCGGCACGTAGTGTGTGAACGGCTCGTCGGCATACATGGCGAAGCATTCGTCTATTTCCTCCTGGCTCAGGCCGGAATGCATGTAGGCTGTGGTGAAAATGCCCCGGGGAAAGTCGCCGCGGTAGGGCACAAAGTCGAGCGAGCCTTCGTATCCGGGCTGGAGTTCGAGTATGCTCTGGCGTATCTCGTGCAGGTGCTGGTGGTTGAACACCTTGTATATGCTCATGTTGCCGGTGCGCCAGCTGAAGTGCGTTGTGGCCGACGGCTTGACGCCCGCCCCGGTGCTTCCGGTAATGGCGTTAATGTACACGTCGCCATTCAGTGCTCCGGCTTTGGCGAGCGGCAGCAAGGCAAGCTGTATGCAGGTGGCGAAGCAACCGGGGTTGGCCACGTGCATTGCTCCGGCTATCGCGCTGCGGTGCAGTTCGGGCAAGCCGTAAACGTAGTCGTTGCCCGGAGCTGCGAGACGGAAGTCCTGCGCAAGGTCGATAATCCTTACGGTGTCTGGTATGGCATGTTCGCTGAGGAACTGCGTGCTCTTTCCGTGCCCGAAGCAAAAGAATACCACGTCGCATTTGTCGAAAGGCAGCTCGTCGGTGAAGCGCATGTCGGTTTCGCCGAGCAATCCCTCGTGCACGTCGCTGAGCAGGTTGCCTGCATTGCTCGTGCTGTTCACGAATGTTATTTCCGCCTCGGGGTGGTTAAGAAGAATGCGGCACAGCTCGCCGGCGGTGTAGCCTGCGCCGCCAATTATTCCTACTCTTATCATGGTCTTTCGTTTGGAATGATTATCCAGCACAGTATGTAGAATATTATTCCGGGCAGTATGGCGAAAAATACTGTTAGCATAGCGTAGGCAAGTCGCACTAATGTCGGGTCTATCCCGAAGTATTGCGCGATTCCTCCGCAAACGCCGGCTATCATCTTGTTCTCGGAACGGTAAAGTTTCTTGTATTCAGGCATACGTGGGATGTTTTTATCGGTTTGTTTGTTATGTTGTCAGCGTTTCTCGTCCTTGTGCTTTGAGTAGTAGATACGCAGCGGCGTTGAAGTGACCTTGATGAATCCTTTTGCCTCTTCGGATGTCCAGCCCCGCTGTGTTTCGCCGTATTCGCCGAAGGGGTTTTTAACAAGGTCGTCCTTGGAATCTACGCCGACGGTTTCGAACGAGTAGGGGCGCAACATGAGGGTGACAACGCCGTTCACATTCCTTTGCGAGCTTGAGAGCATTGCTTCGATGTCGGTCATTACGGGTTCGAGATACTGGCTTTCGTGCAGGAACATGCCGTACCAGTTGGCCACTTGGTCTTTCCAGTATTGCTGCCACTTTGAAAGCGTGTATTTTTCGAGGAACCGGTGGGCGCCAATGATAAGCATTGGTGCGGCTGCTTCGAATCCCACGCGTCCTTTCAGACCTACTATGGTGTCGCCTACGTGGCAGTCGCGCCCTATTGCGTAGGCTGCGCCTATTTCTTCGATTTTCTGTATGGCTTTTATCTTGTCGTCGTATTTTATTCCGTCTACCGATACGATTTCTCCCTTTTCGAATCCTATTTTCAGTTCGCGCGGTTCGCTTTGTGTGGCATGTTTCAGGTAAGCGCTCTCGGGCAGTCCCTGGTTGCTGTCGAGTATTTCGCCTCCGCAGATTGAAGTGCCCCAGATTCCTACGTTGTACGAATATTTCAGTTTTGTGAAGTCGGCTTTGAAGCCGTGTTCGTTCAGGTAGTCTATTTCTTCCTTACGGCTCAGCTGCTTGTCGCGCGTGAGGGTTATTATTTCGATTCCCGGGGCCATTACGAGGAATGTCATGTCGAAACGTATCTGGTCGTTTCCTGCTCCTGTTGAGCCGTGGGCTATTGCGTCGGCGCCTATCTCGTTTGCGTAGCGTGCAATGGCCAGCGCCTGGAATATGCGTTCCGACGAAACCGATATGGGGTAGCAGTTGTTGCGCAACACATTGCCGTAAATCATGAAGCGCAGGCTTTTTTCATAGTATTCCTGCGTTACGTCGAGTGTGACGTATTTCGTTGCGCCCAGCTTGTAGGCGTTTTCCTCGTTTTTTTGCAGCTGTTCCTTGCTGAAGCCGCCTGTGTTGGCGCACGCGGCGTAAACTTCGTAGCCCATTTCGCGCGAGAGGTACATCACGTTGTACGATGTGTCGAGTCCTCCGCTGAAAGCTACTACAACTTTCTTCTTGCTCATTTCTGTTCCTGTTTTTGTTTGTTGTTTACTGTTCCGTTGCCGGCTTTTCAGCGCAGTCCTTTTTCGGCTGCTTCTTTGGCCATTTTCACAACGTCGTCGGGCAGTTGTACCGGCAGCGGGTCGCCCTCGTGCTCGGCGGGGTCGTAGAGCATACCTGTGCAAACGCAGTATTTGCGTTTTGTGCGTGCCAGTATGTCGCAGTTTATGCAGCACGGGTTTTCGGGTGTGCCGCAGCCTTTCCAGTAGTCGTCGTCCTGTGTAAGTTCCGAGAAAGGTACGGGCACGTAACCCAGCCTTGTGTTTATTTTCATTACGGCTCCCTGGCTCGTTAGTCCGAACAGTTTTGCCTTGGGCCAGCGCAGGCGGCTCAAGGTGAATGCCATTTCTTTTATTCGTGTGGCCAGGTGGTGTTTCCTGAACTTGTCAACTACGATAAGTCCCGAGTTGGCCACGTAATGTTTATCCTCCCAGCTCTCGATATAACAGAACCCGGCGAATTCCTCGCCGGCGAGGGCTATGATGGCTTTGCGCTCGCGCATTTTCTTGGCCACGTACTCGTGTGTACGCGAGGCTATGCCCGAGCCGCGCACTTTTGCTGCGTCGGATATTGTTTTGAGTATAGTGTCGACATATCGCTCGTGCGAGGCATCGGCTACCATCACGTTTATTCCGTCATCGTAAATCATTATAAAAGTAGTAAGCTGTTTTTATGTTGTTAGTTAATAAGTTTCTGCACGTTTCGTTTACTGTGCCGCGGGTTGTGCTTGTTTATTCTATGCTGGATTCCAGTTCGGGGATGATTTTGGCCAGGTCTCGCAGCACTTCGTTGCGTTCGAAGCCCTTCTTGCTTATTACGAGAATAGTGTCGTCGCCCGATATTGTTCCGGCAATGCTTGCAAAATGGTACGAGTCTATCCCTACGGCCAGCGGCATTGCGAATCCCGGCATGGTGTGCAGCAAAAGCAGTTCCCCGCCCACGTCGTAGCGCAGGAAGCTCGAGTTGCCCGACAGGGATGTGTAGTTTGTTCTCCTTATGCGGTGCACGTATTTCGGGTTGTCGGGCAGCACGTATTTGTAGCAACCCATTGAATCCGTTGTCTTTGCGGCGCGCAGCTGCTTCAAGTCGCGCGACAGGGTGGCCTGGGCGTAATCGTATCCGGCCTTCTGCATTTCTTCTTGCAACTCTTCCTGGCTGTGGATTTCCTTTGTCAGCAGGATGTTGCGGATAAAGTCGAGGCGATTGCTTTTCTTTGACATTGTTTAGTTGTGTTTAGGCGTTATATCGTCGCAAAAATACGGATATTTTTCCGTTATGCAAAATATATTCACAAAAAGTGCGATATTTTTTCTTTCGAACGTTGTAATGTGCGGCACGTCGGCTTCCTTTATCTGTACGGGCTTTCTTTGCTGCCTGCATTGCCTGTTTCGTGCAACCGGCTGCGTCGTAATGTCCATGATAAATATTCATTTTCGTCGGTGCGTGCTTTGCCCCGCAATTTTCACACGTTTTTGTGTCTTTGTTGAGGAGTGTGCAAAGGGGC
>URSZ01000043.1 GCA_900550635.1 uncultured Prevotella sp.
CCATACGCTGCACTACCTGCTAAAGGAAGAATCAATACCCGTGCCCAAAAGCCGCAGGGCATGGAACAACTACATCGAAGTGAAAGGCGCACGCGAAAACAACCTGCAGGGAATCAACGTGCGCTTCCCTCTCAATGTGCTTACCGTAGTTACAGGAGTGAGCGGCTCGGGGAAATCAACGCTCGTGCGCGACATACTGTTCAAAGCCCTTAAACGCCATTTCGACGAAGTGGCCGACAGGCCGGGAGAGTTTGTATCGCTCGACGGCGATTTAGACCAAATCCAAGGAGTTGAATTCGTAAACCAGGAACCCATAGGAAAGTCCTCGCGAAGCAATCCTGTTACATACATAAAGGCTTACGACGAAATACGCAAACTCATGTCGGAGCAGCCACTTGCAATGCAAATGGGCTACAATGCCTCGTTTTTCTCGTTCAACACCGAAGGCGGCCGCTGCGAAGAATGCAAGGGCGAAGGCACAATCAAAGTAGAAATGCAATTCATGGCAGACCTTGTGCTTACGTGCGACTCGTGCCACGGCAAACGTTTCAAGAGCGACATACTCGAAGTTAAATTTGCCGGTAAAAACATTTACGACATACTCGAAATGACCGTAAACCAGGCTATTGAATTTTTCAGCGCTAACGGAAAGGAGAACATTTCGGCAAGCCTGAAACCGCTGCAGGACGTGGGGCTGGGTTATATCAAGCTCGGACAGCCGTCGTCCACGCTTTCAGGCGGAGAAAACCAACGCGTCAAACTGGCCTACTATCTCGGGCTGAAAAAAAGCCAACCCACCCTTTTTATTTTCGACGAACCGACAACCGGACTGCATTTCCACGATATAAAGAAACTGCTCGACTCGTTCGAGTCGCTCATACAGAGAGGACACTCTATAATCGTTATAGAGCACAACATGGAGGTAATAAAATGTGCCGACCACATAATCGACCTCGGTCCGGAGGGCGGGCACCGCGGAGGCCGGATAGTGGCCGAAGGAACGCCGGAACAGGTAGCCGCGTGCGGAAAAGGGTACACGGGACGCTACCTCAAGGAGAAACTGAACGGCTGAAAATACCCCCTAAGCAACATACGCATAAAACATACACCTGCCCCAAGGGCAGATACCCGAATCCGGCAGAATACATGCGGCCGGATTTTTCTTTTCCGGCACCTGCAAAAAAATATGTCTGACATATTTTAAATTATGTCAGACATATTTCGAAATATCTCAGAGATAATTTTTCCGTGCTCCGGAAAGTTTTCCCCTAATCAATCAAAAATAGTAGCCGAGCCCTACCCTCAATCCAACGGTTGAGTTATTGCTGAAATCGTGTATGCTCATCTTGTAATACGCAGCAGGCTCAATGGTTAGGTACTCGTTAAGGTAAAACGCATAGCCTATTTCAACGGGAATCATAAAGTCGTTGCTGCTCTTGGTGTAGTGAACGTACTGACCGCCGGCACCCATGAATATTCCGTTTTGCGTAAAATAATAACGCGCGTTCAAGCCTGCAAAAACATCGTCAACATGGCGCTGGTGCTCATAACCTATATTTCCGTAAACAAGCAGGCCGTCGGTAACGAACACACCGGCAGCGGCTTCGAGGTTAAGACGGAAACGCTCGCTCGAACTGTACTGGAGGTTCAAGCCCGAAAGGCCGGCGCTTATATACTTTGTACCTCCTTCAAACTGCGCTTTGGCATTAATGGCTATCAACGAAAAGAAAGCCAAAATAGCAAAAATTTTCTTCATCGTAAGTCTATATTTTTAATGTTCTTGATTCGTTTTCCGTAACAGGCAGGCCCATCGTTTCAAACATGCGCTAACGCACGTTTTCCCCGCCTTCGCTTTCCGTGCGCTTCTTCTCGGCCAGCCGGTTAACCAGCCACACAAGGAATACAAGCACGTAGGTTATCACCACGACTGAAACATTGCGCACGGAAACGCCAACATTCTCGACAAAAAACTTATATGCAAAAAATGCCGTGGCATAAACTGCCATTGCGACGGTAAGCCATACACTTTTTCGTGGCTTTTTCATTTCAAAAGTAATTTACACAAAGCAAATTTAAGGAAAAGTTTTTACGACGCGGGCAAAAAATGTAATTTTGTGCGCAATATGGCGCAAAAATGGACTTAAAGAAACACATATCCCTGATATTATTATTGCTTACGGCGTTCTCCGCAAATGCGCAAATCACCTTTCCACCCTCTTCGCCGCGCGAAGTAAGAGCCGTATGGCTTACAACAATCGGAGGCCTTGACTGGCCAAAGGGATATGCGCGTACCGATGACGGCATAGAGCGGCAAAAGAAAGAATTATGCGAACAACTCGACCGTTTGCACAAGCTGGGAATCAATACAGTGCTGTTGCAGACGCGTGTAAGGGGAACCGTGATATACCCTTCTGACATAGAGCCGTGGGACGGCTGCCTGTCGGGTCGTCCCGGCGTTTCGCCGGGTTACGACGCCCTTGCATTCGCCGTAGACGAGTGCCACAAACGGGGCATGACAATACAGGCGTGGGTAGTAGCCTTTCCGCTGATGAACATGAAAGTGGCAAGGCAGCTCGGAAAGCAGTCTCTGCCAAGCCGCCGCCCGGAACTTTGCAGAAAGGCAGGCAACCAATGGATGATGGACCCCGGAGTGCCGGGTACAGACGATTACTTGGCCAACTTGTGCGCCGAAATAGTAAGCAAATACGACGTAGACGGCATACACCTCGATTACATTCGCTATCCCGAGCACAGCATTCCGTTCAATGACAAGAGCACTTACCGCCGGTACGGAAAAGGGATGGAGCGTAACGAATGGCGGCGCAGCAACATCACACGCTGCGTAAGCAAGATACACTCTGCCATAAAAAAGCTGAAACCTTGGGTGGTGTTGAGCTGCTCTCCGATAGGCAAGCACGACGATTTGCCGATGTTCTCCTCATACGGGTGGAACGCCCGCACTGCTGTTGCGCAGGACGTGCAGGCCTGGATGAAAATGGGCATAATGGACGAGATTTTTCCCATGATGTATTTCAAGGAAAACCATTTCTTTCCCTTTGCCCTCGACTGGGTGGAGGACTGCGGCGGACGAATCGTGGCCCCGGGGCTTGGTGTTTACCTGCTCGCCCCGGAAGAAAAAGACTGGGAACTCGAAACGATTACGCGCCAGCTCAGTTTCCTGCGTATCATACGTGCCTGCGGGCAGGCTTACTTCCGCAGCAAGTTCGTGCTGGACAACGAGAAAGGCATTGCCGACTACCTGCACGATTTCTTCTATTACTCGCCGGCTCTCACGCCTGCACTGACGTGGGAAGACTCGATTGCCCCCGAAAAACCCGGAAACATAACGATAGACAAGGGAAAATACGAGTGGCGCATTGCATGGGACGCTTCGCACGACCCGACACCGGGCACCGGTGTGAGATACAACATATATTGTTCAAGCACATATCCTGTTGAAATAGGCAAAGGTGCAGAACTGATGGCCACATACCTGGAGCGCCCGGAATACACGCTCGACATGTCGTCGCCTTACGACCGCAGCACATTCTACGCCGTAACCGCCATTGACCGTTTCGGGAACGAAAGCGAACCGGCCGGAATAAACACCCCGTGCGTAATAAACAAAAAGGAAGCTGAACTCGAAGTAGAAAACGGAAATGTCCACCTGCCCGGGCTCGACGCAAAACTGATAATCGTAACCGACGGCGAAGGCCGCGAGATAAGCATCACGCAATACGACACACTGCTGCAGGTAAAGACTTTCGCGCCGGGGCTTTACAAGGTGTATTCGCAGGGAAAGCGCGGAGGGCCGCACCGTGTGGGCACATTCCTTGTAAAATAGAACAGAACTGATTGCAGATACCATGCCCGACAAAGCAGTTGGCTTTGCCGGGCTTTTTCATGCGGTGCCGTGAGGGCTTGCGGCCGCACAATCGACAACAAGACAGGCGTGGAAGCAGGTTTCCGCGTACACCGGCGTAAGGGGCAGATAACCCGAAACAATGTGGCCGCCGCAAGTTTCAAGCGGGTGCGACATCCTGAGAGCTTCACAGCGCGAGAGCATTTCGCCCGGCAACCTCCCGCACATTATGCGGTAATCGCCGGTGCTCCCCCGGGCCAACAACGACCCGAGAGCCAACGCAACCATGCCCATGGTGCGACGCAGGTTCATCTCAACGCACGGGAAAAGGCGCATTTGGCTTTCGTGTTGCGACGGGCGGCATATCATCATATCCACTCCAACCGGCCCGTAATATCCTTTAAGTACGCGGGGCAACATGCGGCACAGCGCTTCGACTGCCGGCGAGAGAACAACCTCCGACCGGCCGAGCGCCCGGCGTATGTCGGTTTCAACGCCGGGCTTTACGGAGTTTCCCGAATACGCCCCGCCGCCGGCTGTGCTGAAAAGCGAGAAACCGGTAAAAACGGCCGTGCCGTCGGGATTGACAATAAACTCTGCGGCGCAGTTGCCCGCGTTGTCAAGAAAAGGCTGCACCTCAACCCCGCCCTGTTCGCGTATTACCGACGCGCTCCACGCAAGAGCGCGCCCGGCCTCTATATCGGACGTTTTGAAAAGGCCGCGCCCGCTGCCCGACCACGGTTTTTTCAACATGCAGCTGCCGGATAAAAAAGGTTTAAGGCCGTGAAGGCACTTACAGTCGTCGACAAAATAAGAAGTGCCCGCCAACATTGAAGAAGCCTCGCCCGGCAGCCATTCGTCCAACTCACCACGCAACGACTTCAACAGATTGGAAGATGTCTTACGGTTTTGCAGGCGGCGCAGATTGTCCAGGAATTCATCGCCGGGCATTACTTCCCGGGGCACACCGCGCTTCACGAGCGTCCGGACAAGCGCCTTGTTCCACCCCCACGGCTCAACCGTCACTTGCGTTGCGCCGGATACATCGCCGGCAAAGGCGACACCGCGCCCGACAGGCAGTGAGGACACAAAGTTTTCGGCCATGGCAACTTCGGGTACGAGTACCGCCTCTCCCGGACGGGCATACCAATACGGAAGCACGGCCAAATCGGTGTCGATACGGCGTGCGGCAGCCGGAGGAGTAAAGTTGCAACCTCCATTGGCCAGGGCCTCGTCGTGGCTTGCGTTGAAAATATGGTAGACCATAAGCAGGCTCAAATTTAATAAAACTGCAGCACAGTAAGAAGCCGCAGGAGTGAATATCCATTCGCCGCGGTGTGTAAATATTCACTTTTGCAGGGTGCAGATTACCAACCGTTTTACCCCTTTCGGGACATGCCCAAAAATATGTCTGACATATTTTGAAATATGTGCCTTGTATTTTAAAATATGTCCGACCTTTTTTTTCGAGCGTGCCGAGGGGGTGAAAAATGAGCGTATGAATAAATATCAAAACGCCGGCTGAAGCCGTCTTTCTCTGTCGCCGAACTGAAAAAAACAACCCGCCGCCTTAAATCAGGCGGCGGGTTGGACGTTATGTGATAATTACAAACTCTGTTGTATTACATGCCGGCAGCACAAGCCGTTGCGGGAAGGAACACATCGAGACCGTAGCTCAGCGAGTCGATAGCTCCGTACACACAACCTGCTATACCGAGCAGCAGCACGCCCACGGTGCATAGCGCGAGGGCTACGCGGGTGTAGTTGTCGCTGCGGAACGCTGCTATGGGCTGCTCGTTCGGCGTGATGTACATAGCCTTTACTATGAGAAGATAGTAGTAGAGCGATATGATTGTGTTAACCAACGCTATGAACACGAGCAAATGGAATCCGGCATTGAATGCAGCCATGAACACAAAGAACTTCGAGAAGAAGCCTGCAAACGGAGGTATTCCGGCCAACGAGAACAGGCACAGCGTCATGAGGAACGAGAGCTTGGGGTTGGTCTGGTAAAGCCCGTTGTAATCCTTTATTCCAATCTTTCCGCTGTTCTGCTCCACAGTGTTGATTACCGCGAAGGCACCCAGGTTGGCAGCAAGATAAACTACAAGATAGAACACGAGCGAAGTCATACCTTGTGCCGTTCCTGCAATTACGCCGAGAACCAGGTAGCCCGCCTGCGAAATGGCCGAGAAAGCCATGAATCGCTTCAGGTTGTTCTGACGCAAGGCAAAGAGGTTGGCCAAAGTAATGGAAACTATTATTATCCAGAACAGTATTTCCTGCCATTCACCCACCATGGGCGAGAACACTTTTACAAGCGTTGTGAGCAGAACGAAGCCGGCCGCACCTTTGGATATAACGCTAAGGAATCCCGTTACGACCGTGGGCGAACCTTCGTAAACGTCGGCCGTCCAAAGGTGGAACGGAACGAGAGAAATCTTAAAGCCCATGCCCGTAAAGAAGAACACAAGGCCGATGACGTTGAGCATGCTTCCGTCGAGTTTTGCAGCAATGTCGTCGAAGTAAAGCGTGCCCGTCGTGCCGTAAATCATCGACACACCATAAAGCAGCAGCGCGCTCGAAAACAAAGCCACAAGTATATATTTAGCTCCGGCCTCGGCCGATGTGGAACGCCATTTATCGTAAGCAACAAGCGCAGTCATAGGTACGGAAGCAAGTTCCAATCCTATGAAGAACATAAGGAAATGTCCCGCCGAAATCATGAAATACATGCCCAGCAGCGTACTCAAGGTAAGGATATAGAACTCTCCCTGCTTGACCGCATTCTCGTCACGGCGCAGATAGCTGTGCGCCATCAGGAACACGATAAGCGTACCTATGTTGAGCGTGGTTTTCATAACCGTCATCATAGGCGTGTACAAGTACATGCCTCCGAATGCTTCGGCAGGCTGGCTGCACGGCACGGCATTAACTATCGTAAGAATTGTCATCAGCACCACCGGAACGGCAGTGTTGAGGCGCGGCTTGCCGGATTTCCTGTCGGTGCAAACAACGAGGTCGTAAATAAACATTACGATTATCACAGCCAGCAGTGCCAGCTCTTCGTGCATATAAAGAAATTGTGTATAGTCCATGTTTTACGGAATCATAAAGGATGAAACAGATGATATGTGCTGAACTATCGGGCCTACGCTGTCGCCTATAAGTTCGCTTACCCAAAGCGGAGCGATACCGAGGCCGGCAACGCAAACTACAAGCGTTATTACGGCAAAGCGCTCATCCCATGTAGCGTCGGTGAGCTTGAGGTGCTCGGGATTGGTGCATGTGCCGTAAAGAATCTTACCCACAAGGCGCAGGATGTAAACCGCCGTTATAACGATACTCGTTGTGGCCACGATGGTGAGCACGCGGCGGAATGTATCGGCGTGTTCAAACGAACCCACGAAGATTGTCATCTCGGCAATGAAGCCGCTGAAGCCCGGCAAACCGAGGTTGGCAAGACCGGCAATCACATAGCAAACAGCAAGGAACGGCATGATACGCATCAAACCGTTAAGTTCGCGTGTGTCGCGGGTGTGCGTGCGGCCGTAAATCATACCGATTAACGCAAAGAACAATGCCGTCATGAGACCGTGGCTGAGCATTTGCAGAACCGCACCGGTTACGGCTGTCTTGTTTATCATAAGGATTGCGAAAAGCACGAGACCGCAGTGGGAAACCGAAGAATATGCATTGATATACTTGAGGTCGGTCTGCACGCAAGCCGAGAAAGCTCCGTAAACAACCGAAATTCCCGTAAGGAGAAGGAAAATCCAGCCTAATTCGTTTGTAGCCTCGGGCATAAGGTACATTGCGATACGGAAGCAGCCGTAGCCTCCGAGTTTCATAAGCACGCCGGCGTGCAACATCGACACTGCCGTGGGCGCCGAAGCGTGACCGTCGGGACTCCATGTGTGGAACGGGAACAGCGCGCCAAGCACACCGAAACCTATGAACGTAAGCGGGAACCAGATGTACTGCTGACCCAGGGAAATCTCGTGGGCGCCGCCAGTATGGTTTGCAATTTCAAGAATGTCGAACGTCTGGCCGCCTGCACCGTAGAAGATTCCGAAAATGCCGCACATAAGCAACGCGGAACCTCCCATAAGCATAAGCGTCAGCTTCATGGCCGAATATTCCTTGTGGCCGCTGCCCCATACTCCGATGAGAAGGTACATAGGTATGAGGGCAATCTCGTAGAACATGAACATCGTGAACAGGTCTATCGAGATAAAGAATCCGAACACACCGGTTGACAACAATGTAAACCAAAGGAAATATTCTTTTGTTAGCGGTTTGAGTTTCCAAGAAGCGAACGTGCCGGTGAAAACTATAATTGCCGAGAGTAAAAGCATTGCCTCAGAAATGCCGTCCACTCCGACGGAATATTTAATGTGCAACGGTTCGAACCACGTAAATGAAGCTGTATACAACATCTCGCCTTCTGCACCGGCCGCACGGTCGTTAAGATACATTATTACTAATGCAACGGCACAAACCACCAAAGCGCTCGCGCCTACAACCATCACTCCCCTGATTGCCTTAATGCCTTTTGAAAGCCAAAGCCCCAAAAGCATAAGCAGGGGAATTAATACAAATAATGATAAGAAATTCATATCGAATGTAAGGTTTTATCAGGATTAGAGAACCAACATTAACACTAACACTAAAGCACCCACGAGGAATACATAGGCATATTGCTGCACTTCGCCACTCTGGAAGCCACGTATAAGGTAGCTTATGCGGTTTGCACCGTTAGCCAGACCGTTAAGTACACCATCCACAATATGACGGTCGCACCATGCAATGGGTTTTGAAATGTGTGCGAAGATAATACGGTGCGTAACAAACTGGTATATCTCGTCGATGTAGAAACGATGGTATGCCCAGCGGTGCAACGCGGAAAAACGAGTAGCAAGCGCTACGGCTATAGGTTGTTTTTCGCCTTTATATATATAGGTTGCAAGCAATATCGAAATAACTGCTATTGCTATGCTCGTTCCTGCAACAGTCCAGTTGAGATGAATGTCGTATGACATTCCGTCGGCACTAACGAAGTGACCGAAGGGAACAAAACCGACAACACATGTAACGACAGCCAAGAATACAAGCGGCGCCGTCATTGAAACGGGAGCCTCGTGCGGAACATGTTCTTCGTGCAGTTTCTTGTTCTCCGGACCCCAGAATATGCAATAGTAAAGACGGAACATATAGAAAGCCGTCATTGCTGCTATAACTGTCATAATCCAACCCATTACAGGACTGAACGCAAAGCAGCCTGCAAGAATCTCGTCTTTCGAGAAGAAACCCGAGAACGGAGGTATACCGGAAATCGCAAGACATGCGATAAGGAATGTTATATGCGTAAGCGGCATATACTTTCGCATACCGCCCATGGTAGACATCTCGTTGCTATGCACTGCGTGAATTATCGCACCGGCGCAGAGGAACAACAAGGCTTTGAACATTGCGTGGGTGAACAAGTGGAACATTGAAGCCATGTAACCTACGCTTCCGGGATGTTCGTGCCCGGTTACATATTCCGTGCAAACGCCAAGCGCTACCATCATGAACGCAATCTGTGAAATTGTAGAGAAAGCAAGAACACGCTTGATATCGCTTTGTGCACATGCAACGGCTGCCGCATAAAATGCAGTGAAAGCTCCTATGTATGCAACGATATGCAAGGTCTCCGGCGCGTAAGTTATCCATAACGGGTACATGCGGGCAACCTGGAATACGCCGGCAACAACCATAGTAGCGGCGTGGATAAGCGCGCTGACTGGTGTCGGGCCTTCCATTGCGTCGGGCAACCAGATATGCAACGGGAACATAGCACTCTTTCCTGCGCCGCCTATGAACATCAGGAATAACGCAGCGGGCAGCATGAACGCTCCAGCAGCTATATTAGAGGCATTAGCCGTAAAATCGAAGCTGAATGTCTGGCAGTAGTAGCCGTAAATCAGGATTCCGATAAGGAAGCCGAGGTCGGCAAAACGTGTTACGATGAACGCCTTCTTAGAAGCCGCTATTGCCGCCGGCTGCGTATAATAGAAGCCGATAAGCAAATATGACGAAACACCTACAAGCTCCCAGAACAGATACATCTGGAAGATATTAGTTGCCACGACCAAGCCGAGCATTGACATTGAGAAAAGACTCAGGAACGCATAGTAACGCTGGAAGCCTTTCTCGCCGTGCATATACCCGAACGAATAGATATGTACGCCTAACGATACCGTAGCTATGACAACAAGCATCATTACGGAAATAGGATCAAGCATGATTCCCATATCGAACGAAAGCCCGTTGAAATAGAAAGGCAGCCATTTTACATTGTAAGGAACTATTGTCTCGTACACGCCGGCGTCAGTTCTCGGGGCTGAGAAATATTCATACGCCGTGTAATACGAAAGGATTGTCACTATCACCAAGGAAGCTGTTCCTATAAGTCCCGCCGTACGATGGCTCAAATATTTTCCTGCCAAGCCCAGGAGCAGGAAAGATATAAACGGCAGTAATAATATTAATAATGTATATTCCATATATCTTCTATGTATTTACTTTATTGATTTATTATTCCTACCATTTCAAGGTATTTATGTGCTTGAGTTGAATGCTTCTTACGTTGCGATAGATAGCAATCATTATTGCTATGGCTATAGCAGTTTCGGCAGCAGAAATAGCAATAGAGAACAAGGCAAAGAAATACCCTTCTTGCCCCGTTGGATACAGCAGGCGGTTGAAAACCGCGAAGTTTATATCTGTCGCATTAAGCATCAACTCTATTGATATAAGCACTGCCAGAGTACTGCGGCGTGTAAGGAAGCCATAAATACCTATAAAAAACATTAATGCCGAAAGTATCAGGAAATATTCTAAATGTATCATATCGATTATCCTTTTTAACGTTTGCGTGCAATTATCAAACCACCTACTATACAAGCAAGCAGTAAAATGCCTACAGCTTCAAAGGGAAGCACATAACCATATTTTTCAAACGAAAGCATGTGCTCGCCGATAGAACTTATCGAAATTGAGTTTTCATCGGGAGTAAGGCTCGTTATTGCATTCTTGAAGCTGTGGGTTACGATAATGAAAAGAACTAAGCCGGCTCCTACAAGACATGTTATTGCCGAAGCTATAAGTTTTCCTATCTTCAACTTGTCAAGCTTTTCATTATTTGCGCTGGTAAGCAATATTGAGAACACGAAAAGCACGACAATACCACCCGCGTATACCATAATTTGTACAGAGCCGAGGAAAGTATATCCCAACAGGAAATATATTCCGGCCGTTCCCAATAAGGTAAAGAACAAAAACATTGCCGAACGTATTATTCTCTTTGTTGTTACGGTTAACACCGAAAGCACGAGAATAGCAAAGGCAATTACATAAAATATTATTGATTCTGCATTCATAGTCATTGAATTTTTAGCTGTTTTGAACAGGCTTTTGTTCTTTTGTTTCCTCTGTTGCGCCTTTAGCCGCAGGAGCTGCCGCAGCCGGTGCGGTACGAACGGGTGCAGGCTTTTCTACTACTTTGCTTCCTTCGTGGTTCAGGCGCATTACGAGTTTCGTGCGGTCGAACACAGCGTTTTCAAAACTCTGGTCAAAGGTTATCGCATTATGAGGGCATGCCTTTACGCACAAAGCGCAGAACATGCATGCGCCCAAATCATAATGATACTCCTTTAGACGGCGTTTTTTCTTTCCGTCTTCGGTTTCATATGTTTCTGTAATAACTTCTATCGACCCGTTAGGGCAAGCCATGGCGCAAAGCCCGCAACCTATACAGTTATGCTCATTCTTTTCATTATGAGGCATTACGAGAGAACCGCGAAAACGGTCGAACATCTTAAGTTCTTTCCGGTTTTCGGGATATTGTTCGGTTATCTTTTTTGTAAAAAACTCCCGCATGGTAGTTTTCAAGCCCACGCAAAGGGTTTTCACGCCCCAAAACAAACCTTCAAAATAACTCTTATTCTGTGTCATTGTAATCTGTCTCCTTTATTTATTAAAAGTGAAGTCCAAACTGCACCATCAGTGCCATAAGAACCAGGTTTGCCATAGAAATAGGGATAAGATATTTCCATTCGAGGTTAAGCAGCTGGTCAATCCTCAAACGGGGGAAAGTCCAGCGCTCCCACATGAGCAGGAACACCACGAAGAAAGATTTGGCCATGAACCACACGAAGCCGGGAATCATATCCATCACTGCGTCGAATCCTTCCACGCCTATGTGCAGCGGCATCCAGCCACCCAAGAAAATTGTTGCGGCTATCATGGCGCAGATAAACAGGTTGAGGTATTCGGCCAGGTAATAGAATCCGAAGTTCATACCGGAATATTCGGTGTGGTATCCTGCCGTCAACTCGCTTTCAGCTTCCGGCTGGTCGAACGGGCCGCGGTTGCATTCCGCATTTCCGGCAATAAGATATATAATGAAAGCTATAACTGCCGGAATATGTCCTTTGAAGATATTCCAGCCGTCTGCCTGGCCTTCAACAATTCCGGAGAACTGCATTGTGCCCGTAAACGCTATGACGGTAAGCATTGTCATGCCTATCGAAAGCTCGTAGCTTATTATCTGCGCTCCGGCACGCATTGCACCGATAAGAGAGTATTTGTTCTTGCTACCTATTCCGGCAAGCAGAATACCCACAATACCTATCGACGAAGCCGCGAGGAAGAAGAACACGCCCACGTTAAAGTCGAGCACCTGTGCACCCTTGTTCCAGGGAATGCATGAAAAGGTGAGTATCGAGGCCAAAATCACGAGAACCGGCGCAAGACAATATATCAGGCGGTCGGTGTTCTTCATGAAGATAATCTCTTTCGTGAGCATTTTAAACACATCGGCAAAGACTTGCAGAAGTCCCCATTTACCTACGCGGTTTGGGCCGATACGGCATTGGAAGAACGCACAAACCTTGCGCTCCATATAAATCAGGGCTATGGCGAACACGGCATAAAGCGTCAGGACAATCAACGCCACCAGCACGCATTCTATAAGTATTGCGCCCCATCCTGGCATAACCGAACGCAAAAGTCCGTCGAACCAGTTTGTTACTATACTAAAATCGAACATATCAGTTTATAGGTCTTTTAACGTTAGCGATCAATATCAGGAACCACATAATCGAGCGTACCGCCTATTGAGATTAAGTCGGCAATCTTCTCGCCACGGCAAGCCGTATCCATTATGGCTACAAGCGGCAGCCCCGTTGCGCGGTAATGCAAACGGTAAGGCGACTTGTCGCCGTGGCTTTCGAGGAATACTCCGAACCGTCCGCGTGCTGCCTCGACTGCGGTGTAATAAGTGCCTTCGGGTACTTTTATTATTGGTTTCATCTTTTCCTGTACAGGACCTTCGGGAATATTGTCCACCAATTGTTCCAGAATGCTGAGACTTTCCATTATCTCCTGCAAACGGACGATAAGGCGTGTGTAGCTGTCGCCTTTTTCGAATGTTATCTCGTTGAAGTTCACGCGGTCGTAAGCGGCATAAGGCTCCAGCTTGCGCACGTCGTTGTGCCAGCCCGAAGCACGTCCCGTGCCACCGGTACATCCGAACGATATAACCTGCTCTTTCGTAAGCACACCCACACCGTCGAGACGGTTGTGCGCAATCACGTTATCGGCAAATATGTCGTAATATTCCTGTATGTTCTTACGCATGAGCGGTATGAACTCTTTCACGCGGCGGCAGAAGTTGGGGTGCAGGTCGTGCAGCACTCCGCCAATCATGTTGTAGTTTATTATAAGGCGTCCGCCGCAAGTTTCCTCGAAGATGTCGAGAATCTTCTCGCGGTCGCGGAATGCGTAGAGGAACGCCGTCGTCGCGCCAAGGTCCTGGCAAAGGCAGCCGAAGAACAGCAGGTGCGAGTCGATACGCTGCAACTCGTCCATCATCGTGCGTATAACCTTCACACGGTCGCTCACCTCAACGCCCATAGCCTGCTCAATGCAGGAGCAAAGCGCATGGCGGCTCTGCTGTGCGGCCAGGTAGTCGAGACGGTCGGTAAGTGCGAGCGTCTGCGGATAAGTAAGGCTTTCGTTGAGTTTCTCAACACCGCGGTGTATATATCCCAACACGGGGTCGACGCGCTTGATTATCTCGCCGCGCAATGCCACACGGAAGTGAAGCACACCGTGTGTCGAAGGGTGCTGCGGACCTATGTTCACAACATAATCCTCGTCGGTGAATATTGCGTTCTCCTTTGCCTTTCCTATCGTGCCGTCGGGCAAAAGCTCGTACTCCGAAGTGGTATCGGCAAGAGGTTCGTTGGTCATGTGTTGCGGGTCGAACGGATTTTCCTCCTCGGGCTTGTCGTCCTTGCGCATGGGGTAGCCTACCCAGTCTTCGCGCAGGAATATGCGGCGCATGTCGGGATGTCCGGCAAACTTGATTCCGTAAAAGTCGAACACCTCGCGCTCGTATATGTTGGCAATGTCCCAAAGGTCGCTTGCCGTAGGCAACACAGGGTTAACCCTGTCGGTTGTCGAGCAGCGCAGGTTTGCACGTTTGCCCGTGGTCGTGGACTGCAGCATGTAGATAACGCCGAGTCCGCCTTCCTCACCCCAGTCCATACCTATGAGGTTCTCGAGGAAGTCCATGTGTTCTTCATCGCGCAGGCGCAGAAGCTCGGCCTTCAAAAGCGATGGTTCAATTGTTCTTATATCGAGTGTCATGCTTTATCCTCCTTAGGGCGTTTTTGCTTGCGGTTGGTAGTACCGAAGAAGTTTTCAATCTTTACTATGCGCTGCAGCTGCATCATTCCATAGAGGAAACTTTCGGGACGCGGCGGGCAGCCGGGAACGTACACGTCAACCGGTATAACCTGGTCAACACCGTTCACTACGTGGTAGCTTTTCTTGAACGGGCCGCCCGACACGGAGCAACCGCCTATCGCTACAACATATTTCGGGTCGGCCATCTGGTCGTAAAGACGTTTGAGCACCGGGGCCATCTTGGTAGTGATAGTTCCGCACACGAGTATCACGTCAGCCTGTCGCGGGCTGTTACGTGTCACCTCGAAACCGAAGCGCGCTATGTCGTAGCGTGCGGCGCACACTGCCATGAATTCTATTCCGCAGCAGCTCGTTGCAAACGTCAAGGGCCACAGGCTGTTGCTGCGGCCCCAGTCGATAAGGTCGTCGAGCGGTTTTACTATTACGTTTACTCCGCCGGCGTTCAACTCCTCAACGAGCTTTTCATAGGTCTCGTTGTCCTTGAATTCGGAATAAGGAATCGACTTGATCTTGGCACGTTTCTTTATTTCCATTGCAAAGCTCCTTTCCGCCAAGCATAAGCCAAGCCCAGCACTAATACGAACAAGAAGAACAAAACGCTGAATATCCCGACTGCTCCGAGCTGCCGCAGAACTACTGCCCACGGGAAGAGGAACATCGTTTCAACATCGAACATCAGGAACAGGATGGCATAAAGATAATAGCCCACCCTGAACTGCATCCAGGTGCGTCCGCGCGTAGGGATACCGCATTCGTAAGGCTCCTCCTTCTGGGGGTTGAACGACCTGGGGGCAATCAGCGTAGCTATGGCCCAAACCAAAGGCACGAACAGCAAGCCCAGCAAGGCGACCGTTACAAGCATGGTAAAGTTCATTGTTAATAAAATATTTTTAGATTTGTTTTGAAAATTATCGTTTCGTTCCGGCCTTGTCGCACACGCTTCCGGTTACAACACGTTCAGTTTGAGTGCAAAAGCGCATAAGTGGCAAGCCTTCGATTTTAACGGCTGCAAAGTTAGTAAAATATATTTACACAACATTCCCAAGAATGTGCTAATTTACCGCCACGGGCGAAAAGAGACACATTTAACATTTATCTGCCGCCGCGATACCGTTTTTTTGACAACTGCAACTTACGCAGACAAAACACGACAAGCGAACCGTGAAAGTTAAAATACATAAAACCACCCCGAAAACAGACGCCCGCAAGCCCTGATTTCATGCGCCCGAAAATATGTCGGACATATTTTAAAATATCTCAGACATATTTTGAATTATGTGCCTTGTATTTTTTCTTTGCTCCTACCCCCTTTCCGCTCCCCGCCGCATTACGCAGACAAAAGCGCACACCGGAGCGCGGAATTTAAAAATTCTTTAAGAATTTGTTATCTTTGCCCCACACATTATTATATACAGTAAAAAAATGAACAAAACCCTAACCGCAGCCATACTGCTTATGGCTTCATCCTACACCGGTGCGGCAGCACGCACCATTACCGCGTCGCAGTTCGGCGCAATACCCAACGACGGCAAGGACGACGCACCCGCACTAAGGAAAGCGGCCGAATACTGCCGCAACAACCCGGGAACGACATTCGTGCTCGAACCGGGCGTTTACGACTTTTTCGACCCTACAGCCGAACGCATCGAGCGCGAAGCCATAAGCGGAGCCTACGGCCGGGGAGACCTTGACGTGCAATACCGCCTTTTCAAGCCTAAAGGCCCGTATGTAAAGGCGCTCGACTTTACCGGCAGCAAGAACCTCACCATCGAAGGCAGCGGGGCCACGCTCAAAATGCACGGCTGGTACGAAGTGATAACCCTTACGCAGGTAAAGAACACCGAGATAAAAGGGCTTTCCATAACATACAACCGCCCGCCTGCAACGCAGGGAACGGTGGTTGCCTCCGGGCCTGAATACTTCGACGTGCGCCTCGACCCCTCATGCACTTACCTGGACAGCATCGTTACCGGCCGTATGCACATGTACAGCGCCAAAGGCCAGAACCTGTATTACGGCTGGTTCGGCAACAAGTTCCTTGTAGACAAGAACACCGTGCGCATTATGTCGAACGTCAACCCGCCCGCCGGCGACATCATGGTACTGCGCCACGGCGGACACTACCGCGCGGCCATATTCATAAAGGAATCGAAGGACGTGAACATAAAAGGCGTGAAAATTCTCTGCCACCCGGGCATGGGGATCGTAGGCCACCTGTCCGAAAACATACTCATCGACGGCCTGCAGGTAGTGCCCGAGCCGGGCAAGTACAGCTCAACAAACACCGACGCAACGCACTTCACCTCCTGCTCGGGAACGCTGACGATAAAGAACTGCTCGTTCCGCGGCAACGGCGACGACTGCACCAACATACACAACTATTATTACTACATCTATCCGCAGGGCGAGAAAACCGCCGAGATACGCATTGAGAACGCCGACCTGCACGCCCAGTCGCTCGACTACCCGCAACGCGGCGACACCATGATGGTAATGAACCGCGAAAACATGCAGGAAGCCGGCAAGTGGGTAGTGGCCAAGGTTGACACCTCGTGGGCCGACTGGAAAGTGGTTGTAACATTCACAAAACCGCTCAACCTCGACGACCCAAACAAATACTACATGACCAACATATCGCGCACCCCGCGCGTAAGCATTACCGACAACACAGCCAACGCCCACCTGGCGCGAGGATTCCTAATCAAGACGCCCAACGCATACATCGCTCGCAACACCATGACAAACTGCATGCGTACCGCGATCAAACTGGGCGGCGAAATAAGCTGGCGCGAG